>DAOWOF010000167.1 GCA_030642205.1 Desulfobacteraceae bacterium
GGCTCCGGTCTCTGCTAAAGCATGTGTAAATTTTTTTATGTAATTATCCATTTTAATCCATTATGGCATCGTAAAAAATCCTACGTTGCAAAGTTTTTATTAAAACTCAATATACTCTATTTATTGGTTAAAGAAATATTTGTTAATTTCGAGATTGCATCATTATCCATTATTGATACTGTTCTGTAAGGTCTTTTAAGGCTTGAGGAATTAATTTTCTGATAAAGGTTTCCTGATCCATGGGATGCATACAGCTATACACCTTATACTCAGGATGGCCTTTGCTTAATTCGGGAATACATGCTTGAATATTCGGCGCTATTTGATCAAAATTCGAGATTAACTCCACTAATGTGTATTGTTCTCCAGCATACTTTTCAAGCCATCCCAGTCTCTTCATACATTCGAAACGGATAAGATCCAGGATAAAGAGAGACTGGTCAATCACTCTTATTTTTTCTTTGGCTCTTAATTCATTAAATAAAAAACCGGATCCCAGGTCATGGATATTCATTATTAATTCATAGAGATAAAAAGAACTCTGATCTCTTCCCTGAGCCAAAAAACAAAGGGTCTTAATAGAAAGCTGAGAAATTTTGGTTTCAATTCCAAATTCTTCCTTGAAATGTGTCAGCCAATTTTGATAGCCTTTCCTGGTAGCTATTAATAAACGGGCCTTTGCCAAATTAATGACCTGTGCCATTTCTTCGATCCCTTTCTATTTCTAATCCTTTCATACAAGCCTTGACAAAGCCATAAAAAAGGGGAGATGGGGAATCCATCCTTGATTTCAATTCAGGATGAGACTGGGTTGCAACAAAAAAATCCCTATCAGGTAGTTCTATGAATTCAACCAGTTTACCATCAATCGAGGATCCGGAAAAAACCATACCATTTTCAGTAATAATAGAATGATAATCAGGGTTAACTTCATAACGGTGCCTATGGCGTTCCGTAATATTACTTTTACCATAAAGGGAATGTACCAGGGTCCCTTCCTGAATAAGTGCAGGATAAGCTCCCAGCCGCATAGTTCCGCCTTTATTCTCAAGGTTCTTTTGATCTGGCATAATATCTATAACAGGGTAAGGCGTATTTGGATCTATCTCAGTGGAATTGGCATTTTTGAGATTACAGACATTTCTGGCAAATTCAATAACAGCCAATTGCAGCCCCAGACAAAGCCCTAAAAATGGTACTTTTTTTTCTCTGGCCTGACGAATTATTGTGATTTTTTCCTCTGTGCCACGGGATCCAAATCCGCCAGGGATAACTACACCATCGATATTATCAAAAAAAGATGTGTCTGTAAGCCCTGAGGTCTCAATCCATATAAGATTAATCTTGCAGCCCAGATGAGCTGAGCAATGATTAAATGATTCGATAATTGAAGCATAGGAGTCCTCTAATTTAGTGTATTTTCCACACATGGCAACAGTAATATGACTAGTAGGTTGTTTGATATTCTCAACCAGATTTTTCCATTTACTCAGATCCGGAGGACTATATATATTTAGTTTTTTATGGATTATTTCCGGCAGTTTTTCCTGTTCATAGATCAATGGTATTTCATATATATCATCGACATCCAAACCGGTTATGACAGCATCGGGCTTTACATCGCAAAAATTGGAAATTTTTCTCTTGATATCCTGAGTCAAAAACTGGGAACACCTGCCAATAATAATGTCCGGAAAAATCCCTCTTTGCTTGAGTAGATTTACACTCTGTTGTGTAGGCTTTGACTTTTGCTCATTAACACCATAAGGTATTGGGACATAAGTCAAGTGTATGAAAAGAAGATTTTCTCTTCCAACATCTTTTTTCATCTGGCGCATGGACTCCAGAAAAAGCTCATTTTCGATGTCTCCAACAGTCCCTCCAATTTCCACAAAAATCAAATCCGGTTTTTCTATATGCGCGATATCAAAAATATGCTCCTTGATCATATCTGTTACATGGGGAATATATTGTACAGTTTTTCCCAGATAATCTCCTCTGCGCTCTTTTTTTCTAACCATATCAAAGACCTTGCCCATGGTTAAATTCCATTTGGATTTACAGGTCACTCCCAAAAAGCGTTCATAATGACCAAAATCCATATCTACCTCTCCCCCATCGTCAAGTACAAACACTTCTCCGTGCTCAAAGGGGTTCATGGTTCCAGGATCTACATTGAGATAGCCATCACATTTGATTGGAATAACCTTCAATTTTGAAGAGAGAAGATGTCCTATGGAGGCCGTGGCGATTCCCTTGCCAAGTCCCGATAAAACACCACCAGTAACTATAATATACTTTGTGGACATCAATTATGCCTTTTTTAAATTTTAGAGGGGTTGTATCAAAAAACAAGTATTCTTCAGACCTTTTCTATTCCTGCATATACAGGAAACCAGTTAAAGTCGCTGAAATTAAATTTGTTTATTTGCCAGATTAGTTGCAATGGATATCGATAGTCAAGGGTTAAAAGGGTCGTGACTCCTTAGCAGTTCAAGTCCATTAAGTTGCTCTTTTTTCCTCCCCGATTTTCCAATTATGAATATTTTGCCGGGTTCTCTTTCAGAAAACCATTATTGGAGTCTTTTTTGCAAACAATATAATTATTGAGTTATTTACACCTAATCCCTAAAATCTAATTTAGACAGCCATTAACTAATCCTTTATTTGATAGGGGATTGACGCTGCGGCGAATGAATCTAAGGAAGAGAATGAAGATGTCACAGATGCTATATTTTATTCACAAGCATGATCAATCGAAAATATTTATAAGAGCAATTTATTTTATAGCATTAATCATATGCTTTACTTTGCCCCTTCCTATACATGCTCAAAACTTACATTTTACTCCTGGAGAAGAATTAACTCTAAAACTCAAATGGGGTTTTATTCCAGCAGGAGTGGCTGTTCTGAAGGTGCTCCCTATTGAAGAAATCGATGGAGTAGAAGTCTATCATTTTATGATGACGGCCAAAACACTACCTTTTGTGGATTTATTTTATAAAATCCGTGAAAAGATTGATGCATATACCAATCTGGAAGTAACCCATTCTATTCTATACAAAAAGAAACAGATCGAAGGAAAGGTGAATCGAGATATTAAAGTTACATTTGATCTGGATGCAATGACAGCTCAATATCATAATAAAGATGAAAAAAGAGAGCCTATTCCCATATTCCCCGGTACATTCGACCCGTTATCAGCCTATTATTATTTGCGTTTCCTGGATTTTGAAAGCAATAAAAAAATTGAAAGACACATTACCGATGGAAAAAAATGTGTCCTTGGAATAGTACGAGTTGTAAAAAGAGAAGAAATCATGGTGCAGGGTAGCAGATATGATACTTTTTTATTGGAACCTGATCTGGAACATATAGGCGGTGTTTTTGAAAAAAGCAAAAAAGCAAAATTCCAGCTATGGATAACCTCGGATGATCGCCATATGCTTGTAAAAGTCAGAAGCAAGGTCGCGGTAGGAAGTTTTGTCGCGGAACTGATAAGCAACAAATAGTTGAGGTTTAAGCCTCTGATATTATTATTCTGATTATACCTCGAAAGGCCACAAGTTGCGGTTTTCCAATGGCCCTGAACATCATGTGCGCTGTTCAGATTTGTAATAGCCAAGATGACAAGTCTTCACGCCTTGATCTTGCCGCTCATTGCTGACCGAAAAAAAAATCAATTTATAATCCTCAAAGGTATCTCTTCCTTAAAAGTTTCAATCCAGCCATTTTTCCCCATCTTAATTGGTCTCTTTCTTGCTTATTTGAAGGTAACGAAAATCCTCTGACAATTGATCTTTTAGGATTTAGCATAGCCAACAAATTTGAATATCTAATCCTCTGTCATTTAGACATTGTCTTCAATTATTGGAGAACCTTTTTTTTGAAAAGGCCTTTAATCTTTTATTATGTCATGAAATATTTGTTACTTGCAATAAGCTTTATTCTGCTCTTGTTTTTTGAGGGGTCATTGTTGGCAAATCCTCAAATCCATGAAAAAAAAGCAGGAGGGCATTTATATTTAGCATCAAGCACTGTTTATTTTAATCCAGCTTTTTTAGAAAGTGAAAAAAATATTCTTAGGCCTCTGGACAACAAGATTGATATCTTCAATTATCTATCCTTTATACCCAATGACTGGAATAATACTAACAAAATTATTTTTTTTCGTAAATTGGATGAAAATGAGCAAAAAATAGGGAGTCTTTTTGATCGCCTGGGATCTTTCTTTTTGCAGTCGCTTGATCAGAGACTTTTAAAAAACAGCAGCATGCGTCTTTATAGGGATGAAAGGATTAATTATAGTGAAAATAATATTTTTCTTTATGATAAATACCATTTTGGTCTTTATAAAGGAGAAATAAGAGATAATGATTATATCAAACGTGATATTGCTATGCGGGCAGTATGGAGCGCCTTTGGAGATATTATGAGTGAAACACCTTTAGGCCAAAAATTAAATAACATTGAAGCCAGACTCTCAAATTATTTTACTGTGGAGCTTAGCAAGAGTCTTTCCGAGGGAAAAAATGAGTTATTGCTTCCTGGTCAGGTCTCATTTGCAAAATCAAAGGAAGTCAAGGAATATTATATTTCATTATGCTCATTTTTTTATACTGATCCGGATTCACTAGAAGGCAACTTTACTTTTGAGTTAAAAACCGGATACTATAGCACTCGAGCAAATAGCATCTATGATAGCGGTAAAAAAAAATTGACTGTGAAATTATTTGATGATGATCTAAATTCATATCTTGACATGGAAACCAATATAATTTTCAATCATGAACATAAAACAGAGACCCAATGGTTATTAGCCTTGTCAGTAACATTTTGATCTTAGGTAATTCTTTTTAAAACGATTTTTTCTTAAACTCTCTTTTTTTAAAATTAAGTTTTATAGGCGTATTAAAAAGTTTAAAATGAGCCCTGATTTGATTAATCAGAAATCGTTCATAGGAAAAGTATAATAAATCAGGATTGTTGACAAATAGCGTAAAGGTGGGAGGCTTGTTATAGGTTTGGGTGGAATATAAGACCTTTAATCTCCCGCGTCCTGTTCTGGGAGGGGGGTGTCTTTCAATTATTTTTTTAAGGGCATTATTGAGTTCAGGAGTGCGTATTTGTTGAGAATATTGTTTATAGACCAAATCAATTTTATCAAATAATTGTATTACTCTTTTCCCGGTAAGCGCGGATAAATTAATTCTGAGGGCATAGGACACAAACTGAAGCTGTCTCTCAATCGCGTTATTTAAAAGTTGCTGTTTCTCCTTGTCATCCATGATAAGATCCCATTTATTGACGGCCAGTATCACAGCCCTTCCATGATCCAAAGCGTAACCGCAGATACGGGCATCCTGTTCTGAAATGCCATCGAAGGCATCCAAAAGAATAATGGCCACATGACACCGTTCCAGACTTTTGATAGACTTGATCATAGAGAATTTATCAATCTTTTCCTTTACCTTGGACCTTCTTCTTATACCAGCTGTATCTATCAGGAGATAATCTTGACCGCGATATTGAAAGGGCGTATCTATTGCGTCACGGGTCGTCCCAGGGATATCGCTTACGATTAATCGCTCATGACCAAGTATCCGGTTTATTAAGGAAGATTTTCCTACATTAGGCCTTCCAAGGACGGA
>DAOWOF010000209.1 GCA_030642205.1 Desulfobacteraceae bacterium
CGATATTTTTTCTTTAAGGGTGATAAAAAGTTATATTTTTTCAAAAAGTTTTTGGCTGTGTTGTCAGATGAAGTTTGCGACTAATGTATTTTCAGTATACCTTAATTTAAAAACTTCCCCTCCAGCCTTACTAAACTTGCTTTTTATACCCTCCATTATTATGCTGTCAAACATTTTAACCAATTGCTTGATAAAGCACCTTTTCTTTTTTGATATATTTTATAGGTATTTTTTTCTATGTCACCAGCGTCTTTAATTGGAAGCCTTGAAATACCTATGATAATATTTCCATCAACCTGCATAGTATAACTACCAAGAATTACTATCATAATTTAATTAATCTTTAAATTTAACCCGCGTTGTTTGTGAATAAGCAATCAGGATTGAAGCAGATTCACATTGAACTTCTTGACTTCAGGTCAGATTTATTTGAATTGGAATTACAGAGCCAGGGAATAGCAAACTGTTTAAAGTTTGTAATTACAATTTAAAAAATTGCCTGAATAAAAATGAATATAGAAGTTATTTATCCGATATATAGTTTCTGATGAATAATGTTGATGAACTCGTAAAAAGGTCCATCAACAGAATACCTTTAAAAAAGGTTTCCTTTAGGTTCAAGGAAGGTGAAAACGTTAACTACAGGAATTCATTAAGCATTTCTATGATTAAGGGTTGAGTTTGACTCCGAAATTGGGCAGATAAGCGCAGTCTTCGAAAGAAGATATTTTGCAAAAATCTCAACAGGCTGATGACAGGAAACCCCCAGCCTGGTAAAAAAGCGTGGAGCGACTTTTTACCAGATGATCAATTTTAGTGGTTAAAACAAAAAAGGAGAATAAATATGGTGGAAAGGACGGAGTTTAATAGAGTCATCTATGAAAAAGATGGCCAGGTTGCCACAATTATCTTTAATTATCCTGAAAAGATGAATTGCATGGATTTTCCAGGGGATGGTGGTATATGTGATAATTTTTATACCTCAGCGCTGGACATGGCGGCAAATGATGATGAAATAAAGGTTGTGTTGATTAAAGGTGCGGGAAAGGCTTTTTGTGCCGGACATGATCTTACCAGGGTTGGGTTTATCTATGGAATGGCGCCTGGTCAAAAAGCGGGGCAACAGACACGACTAAAAGTTGATAATCACTGGTTTAATATGGCATTTAGAAAATTATTGCTATTTCCAAAGATTACAATCGCTGTGGTTCATGGAAATGCCATAGGCGAAGGGATGATGATTACTGAATTATGTGATCTGGCAGTTGCTTCTGAAGATGCGGTGTTCTCCCATCGCGAACAGCGTTTGGCCTTTGGAGGTCAGGTTCCACCTCATTGTGTTCTTACTTATGGTCTAAAGAGAGCCCTTGATATCTGGATAACAGGAAGACCGGTTTATGCCAAAGAAGCCTATGAAATTGGGCTACTCAACAAATTGGTCTCGCGTGACGAGCTTGATGAAGTGTCTAGAGCATATGCAGATGAGATATGCAAGCTGGGAAGAGATGTTATTGCCATTGGCAAAACAGCACGAATCCAAACCTATTCCCAGCTGGGTATGATTGCTGGCATTGATATTATGGGAATGACCCATACATTGGGAACAAATGTTCATTGGCAGGAGGACGAGTATAATTTCTTTAAGGAAAGAGCCAAGAAGACTGCAAAAGATGGTTTTCATGGGCTTCATGAACAGTTTAAAGAATAGTTATCTTTGATTAATTGTTTTTTTGATAATGCCGTTAAAAAGCTGTTTTTTTGCTGCTAAGGGTCTGGCATGCAATAAGTGTTGCATTTGGCGCTCAGATTTAGGGGCTTTAAATTTGTTAATCTTTGACGGCGTTATCAGTCTCATCTGAAATTTGTCTTTTGGCATTTCTTCAGTGTTGCGCAGAAGTGAGATCTTGTAATGTTGACTATATACCTCTGAAGGGTATAAACACTATCCTTTTTTCGGTGAGCAAGGAGCATCAAGAGTAAGGCATGAAGGCTCGTAATAATTGGCTATTTGGAAGCTAAGACAACTCTGATGTTCATGCCCATTAAAAAATCGCAATTTGTGCCCTTTCGAGATATTATAGTTAATATCTATCCAGCCTTTGACATGTCCAAAATGTCTGTTATTTATTGTTTTGCTTCTTTATGCCATGGCCGTTCCTCTCCAAACTGTTTGTCACACCACATCGCGTCTTGATTAAGAATGCCCTCAAGTATGAGCCGGTATTCCTCAATCTGATCTTTTTTTATTGATTTGGGAACCAGGATTGGTTCCGAATATTTTATGATCACTCGGGCGAATGGTTTGGGGATTAAGTAGCGATCCCATGAGTTAAGGATCCAGCATCGATCCGCGGCCCATAGGATTGGAATAATTGGGGCTCCAGTGCTGCGCGCCAGAAAAATGGCCCCTTTTTTGGCCTTTCTGGCAGGTCCGGTAGGCCCATCCGCAAGCATCCCGGTTGCTTCGCCTGCCTTAATCTTTCTTATTATTTGTTTTAAGGCATATGATCCCCCCATGGTGGATGAGCCTCTAACACTTTTTAAACCAAGCCATTTGGCAATTCTTGCCGCATATTCACCATCACGACTTTGGCTTATCATGGTTGTTACATGTTTGGATCCGAATATATGTCCTAAATATATCATCCTCTGATGCCAAGTTGTGTAAATGGCCTTTCCTTCCGATTTTCGAATAATCTCCATCGCTCGTTCATGGCCTTCAACCCTGGTTTTTCGACATGAAAGAAGCAAAAGTTTGACCAGCAAAGCGATTATTGGAGGAAGAACCTTCAATAAAATGTAATCATACCAACGTAATGGATAAGTTTTTGAAGACATAAAGTTTATACATTTATAGTTAATGCCTGAAGGAAAACCAGGATTTTCCGAAGTCTGCGTTAATCTGATCAAACCTGTTGCGTGTCTGGAATCAGCATCCTTGAAATAGCTGAATAGAAAGGCGCCCGTTACAAATCTTTTAACAATTTCTCATATTCTATGCTAATATAAATGACTTTAGACATAATTTTCAAGGATATTGTGGACTAGTTAGTGTCCGAATGAAAACTGGTAAATTTTTTCAAGACCAAAGGAGGCAAAAATTTTAACCGCATAAATACATTATAAGGATGCATTTATGTTCAGAAAAGGATCCTGCTAGTTCAATAAGCCTCTGAGTTTGGACCTTTTCCGCTCAATAAAATCTAAAGATATTTGCGTGTGATATCATTCTAAATATTTTTAAATGATTTTAAGTTTATCCCCAAAAAAAATTATACAGGAGGAGATTTATGAGCAAAAAAAAATGTCTGGCCATTATCCTGATATTATCCTTTGTTCTTTTTCCGATGACTGTACTTGCCTTTGATCTTGGTGTCAGGGCGCTTTACTGGTTTCCTTCTTTTGATGGTGATGTAAAAGTGGATGAAGCCAATATTATTGGCACAATCATTGATCTTGAAAATGATCTCGGGATTGACGATGAAAGTTTTCCCTGTCTTGAAGCCTTTTTAGGGATAGGCAAACATCATTGTTCGTTATCATATACAAATATTGATTATTCAGGGATTAAGACAATTTCCAAAAACATGGTATTTAAGGGTGAAAATTATTCAATCAGCTCTTTGGTTGATTCTTCAATTGAATATTTGATGATAGATTTTCAATATCAATATGATTTTTTGGATCTGGAGAATATTCTGGCAGGTTTTTCAATAGGCAGTGTTATTCAGCTTAAGTATTTGGATGGTGATATCCGTTTAAAGAGTTCAGGCATAAGAGAGCAAGAGGATTTTACTCTTCCTATTCCGATGCTGGGACTTAACCTGCATATTGGAATCCTTTCTGACCTCCTGGAGGCCAGGTTGAGGGGCGTTGGCGTAAGCTATTCAGGAGACATGCTTTATGAGCTTGTAGCAGAAGTATCATGGACACCTTTTCCATTTTTGGATATATATGGAGGATATAAAAAATTTGTCATAGATATAGATGAGGATGATGTCGTTTTGGACTACGATATGTCAGGCCCCTATATTGCTGTTGCTGTTGGGTTCTGATAGTAAACGCTTAAGGTATCTTTTGTCCGATCCGAAATCTGAGCGCCAAATGCGGATCGTCCAATGCCAATCTGATTTTTTTGGCAACTTCTTCAATGTTCTGCAGCCATGACTGTTTCAGGGGATCAATGATTTCGATTTGTCC
>DAOWOF010000252.1 GCA_030642205.1 Desulfobacteraceae bacterium
AGTATAAGAAATATTACCCGCGCAGCCACTAAAAAAAAAGAGAGAGGGAATAATAATTTTTATCCAGAATAAGATATGTGGTTTCACTATAAATCCAGTCCTTTTTATCTCTTGTAAATGAGAATTATTTCAAAAAACGCACTTAAACTATAATATTTGAATGCATAAATCATGCCATTTTATGCGTGAAAATAGTGATGGACGCGCAAAAAGGTCATCAACAGGCCAGAGGCAACCCGTCCCCCGCCGAATACAAAGGAGAAAATTTTATCCACAGGAATACATTAAAGTCTTTCGAGGATTAAAATTTGAGTCTGACACCGAAGGGGAGGCTTGGCAAAGGTCTCACGACGCAGAGCAATTTTATACTTGGTTATTAATAGTCATAATTTTGATTATCGTCAAGGAAAGTATCTGATTATTTATTCAATAGTATCTTTTTCAAGAGCCAGTTTTAAAAGGTCCTGCTGATTATTAAGTTGAGGATCTTCAATAATTTTTTCCAATAGATTTTTTTTTATTTGCCCGACCTGTGCTCCTGGTGAAAGTCCCAGGGCTTTCATTATAGTACGGCCATCAATAGCCAGCTTTGAGATATTTTGTGGAGATTGAAGCTCATGCTCAATTCTTTTTTCAAGCTCATCTATTAGCTTTAAATTGTCCGGATTTTTGCCATGAGCTATAAGGTCAGCTCTCCTGAATTCAATTAATTCCGTTATCTGTTCTGATCCTACTCTTCGGATTAAACGCCTGACAGCCGCGTCACCCCAACCGGAATTATAACCTATCAGATGGTTTTTTATCAGATTTTTGACCTGACGGATCATTTTATTGGAGAACCTCAACCGTCCCATAATTTCTTCTGCCATGTTAGCGCTGGCCTCTTCATGGCCGAAAAATCGCCATTGCCCTTCCACCTTTTTTCTTACTCGGGGTTTGGCAATATCGTGAAAGAGTGCAGTTAATCGCATTAAGGGGTCTGGCCTGATGCTGTCAACGGTCTCCATAATATGCTTGAAAATAGTAAAACTATGGTAATTATTTTGACGTTTCAGGTATCCCTCAAGGAGTTCAGGCAGAATAATTTTCAGGGTTCCTGTCCTGATCATGAGCTTGAATCCCCTTGATGGTCTTGTGGTCAAGAGGATCTTGACAAGTTCTTCTCTTATCCTTTCCTGGGCGACTGTTTTAAGGAGATAATTATACTTTATGATGGCCTGCATGGTCTTTGGGTCAAAACTAAACCCCAGATCAGTGGATATCCTCAGGCCTCGCAAGATCCTTAAGGGATCTTCCTGTATACGTTTGACGGGATCTTTTACGGCCTTAATGATTTTGTGGGTGATATCTCCCTGGCCTCCGAAGGGATCTATTATCTCTTCTATATCCGGATTGTAGGCCATGGCATTGATGGTGAAATCGCGACAGGCAAGGTCATGGTTAAGATCATCCGGTTTTTCCCCCTTAAACGATGTAATTTCGTATTGTTTCCCGGACAATAAGATAACACGTGTTCCAGGATGAAGGATGAATTGCCTGCAATCAGAGAACAGGTGCTTAATATTTTGAGTATTGGCTGAGGTGCATAAATCCCAGTCTGTAATCGCCCTGCCCAGCAAGCTGTCACGGATTGCGCCTCCCACAATATAGACATGGTATCCAGCCTTTTTGAGGCGTTGAAGGATTAACAAGACTTCTTTGGGGATCTGGTTTTTAAGCATTATAGATAGATATATAGACTCAGGCAGATTTTTTACTATGATTTGGCATAGCTATGTAAACCTGGCAGGTAGTTCACTCCAAAATAGGTAAAAAGAACACAGACAAAGCCAACAAAACAAAGGATCGCGATGCTTTTTCCACGCCATCCTGCAACCAGGCGGCAATGGAGGACAGAGGCATAAATAAACCAGGTTATAAGAGACCATGTTTCTTTTGGATCCCAGCTCCAATAAGTTCCCCATGCAGAATGTGCCCAGACCGCTCCAGTGATAATCCCCAGTGTAAGCATGAAAAAACCTATTACAACCATTTGATAATTTAATTCATCAAGGATATCTGACCCGGGAATAATATTGATGAATGTATATTGTCCTGGTTTTCGATCTAATTGTTTCAAGAGAAACATAATACTCAAACAAAAAGAGATGGCAAAAGCCGCGTAACCAAAAAAGCAGGTAATTACATGAGTAATAAGCCAGTTGCTTTTAAGGGCGGGAATCAGAGGCTGAATTCGACTGGAGATATTAGGTGAATAAGAGGCGTAAGCCATGGTCAGAAATGACAGCGGCGTCGCAAAGGCTCCAAGTGTCCTGTTTTTTGTTCTCCATTCAATGAGCAGATAGAGCAGAGTAATGGTCCATGAAAAAAAAATCAATGATTCATAAAGATTAGAAAGAGGAGCATGCCCAATACCAATTTTATAAGATTCATGCCACCTAAGAATGATAGCCATGGAATGGCCGATAAAACCGGGTATCATTAGATAGGTTGCCAAGCGTCCAAGGACCTCTTTGCCCATTACCAGCATGCACAGATAAAGCATAAATGCTCCAAAATAAATGTATATAATGTAGCTGAGAATAATAGGGCTAGTCATTATGCCTCGTCTTTAAAAAGTTTTTTAAGATTATTTGTTACGCCTAGCAGTTCTCTTGAAAGGCCAACTTCATTTTTACTGGCTGTACCGGCTACGCTGATGATATATTTGTTCTTCTTTTTTGTAATCAGTACCCAGACTCTGCGATGGGAGGTGAAGAAGGTAATAAAAAAGCCAAATATCATGAGAAAGCATCCCGTCCATACAATTGGTACTCCTGGATCCCTGTTAACCTGTAAGCCAGTGTAGTACCGGTTTTCCAGCTCCTCAAACAGAAATGTGTAAGGCGTGTAACCGGAAGCATTAAATTTTGGAGAATTATACATAGCCTCTGGTAATCGAGCTTTTGCCATTTCAGGGTGTTTAAAAATCCAGAAATGAATTGTATTGTCATGGGTTGGTTTTACTTCGATCAAGGCAGCAGGCCCCATACCGAAAAAATCCGATTTTACCTTAGTAACCTGAAAGGAACCTTCATTATCCGGCAGTTCAGAAGGTAAATTTTGGTGTATAATTTTTTCTGTTTGCCAGGTTTTATCTCCTGTCCGGAGTATTTTCAGGCGAATCGTTTCGCCGGGATGAGATCCATAACTTGCCTGATAAAAGGTTATCCCCCGAAATTTGATTGGATGATTTACCAATAGATCCCGTTGATCCAATTCTTTGCCATCCACTAAAAAACCAAGCCTGGATCGGTATTCTTTTGGCGCTCCATTTTTATAGTAATCAATTGTGAATTTATCACATCTTACCTCAAAGCCCAAAGCCATGGAACCCATCTGTTTTTTTAACCTTACGGCGCTAATTTGTTCTCCTTCCGTA
>DAOWOF010000148.1 GCA_030642205.1 Desulfobacteraceae bacterium
ATGTTTGCTTTGTTTGGGCATGGCCTTTTTTTTGGGTGTTCAATTTGTCTCTCTTTAAATATTTAATCAATATTTTTTTGTAAGGCTCAATGTATACTTGCAATCAGTTCTGGCAGGTATTTGCGCGACAGTTTGAAGGAAGAATATAAATGCCTTAAATTGGCCTTCAAAAGTCATTAAATCTTTAACACATCCTGACCAAAAATTGCTAATTTACAATATATTAATACCATAACTTATACAGGTCATTTTTACAAGCGGGGTAAAGAAAAAACAGCAATTCTCGATGGGCCATAATAAATATCGGGATGATACATCATATACTCATATTAACGCAGTGTATGGTTTAATGAACTGAATTCAGATCCTTCTTCTCTCTCCTGCCCAGGCTTATCCGCCTGCCTGTTGATGGCCTTTTTGTGAGATAATATAGCTTTTCACAAGTCCCTTATTATATAGTATTCGGGATCTTCGTTGTTCGGTAATTATATAATTGCCGATCTTGCAAATAAAAAAGACCATGTTCCTAAATTTTTTTGATATATACAATTGAATGAGTGTTATTGTAAGGTAACTGGCATCTGAATGAAAACTAGGATTTTTCGAAGTCTGTGCTCATCTGTCAAGGCCAAGGAAGAAAATTTTAACAGCAGGAATACATTGGGTGTTTTGAGTATTAAAATTTTTATCTGACGCGGAGATTGGTAAAAAAGGCAGTTTTCCTTCGGGTACCAATTAGATAATTGACTCAAAGGAGGAACTAATAATGTGGAATGAGAAAAACTTTTTTAAAAGGCCTTTATTTGTTTTAATTTGTTCTTTGTTTATCTTTTCTTGCTCAACTCTTCCGGAATTGAAGGTTAATTATAAACTTCCATCTGAGCATGGATTATTAAACGGCAAGAAGATTATCTTGATTGTTAAGGATAACAGAAGTTCAGAGGTTTTTATCGCGGAAGGAGCCCTGAAGGATTTTAAAAATTATTCCGGGGATATTTCTTATAGTGTTGCTAAACCGGATGAACCCGGTTTTAAGATTGGATTGTATAAGCTGATACCAATGATTAGAGAATGTTTTGAGAGACGCTTGAAGTTTCTTGGTCTGGAGATTTGTGATGAAAATCTACAGGGTATTCCAACCATAACAATTTTACTTAATGATTTTACTCTTGACCTGGTAAATCGTAAATGGGAAGCAAAAATAGCTTATCAGGCGAGGTTTATTGCAAATGGTGAAGGTGAAAAAGTACAAAGTATTAGTGGGCAGGCCGAACGTTTAAAGCTGCTGGGCCAAAAGGAGGCTGGCAGATTATTAGGCGAATTGCTAAGTGATCTGATTAACAAACTGGATATTGTTAATTTTTTTAAATAGTGCCCGAATGAAAACTAGAAGATTTTAACCGCAGAAATACATTAAGTATTTTGAGGATTAAAATTTGAGACTGACGCAGAAATTGGGGCAATCAACCGTTTTTGTTCAGGAACTAAATTGATGAATTTAAACCTTATATAATTATTTATGACAGAAAAAACAAATGTATTCCTAATCAGTCTGGGCTGTTCAAAAAATTTGGTAGATAGTGAACATCTACTGGGATTTATTAGGGCAAGTGGGAATAATATAGTATCAAACCTTGAGAAAGCTGAAAAAGTCGTTATCAACACATGTGGGTTTATTCAACCTGCTGTGGAAGAAAGCATTGATACGATTCTACAGATGGTTGATTTGAAGGAAAAGGGCAAATTGAAGAGGTTGGTGGTGACGGGGTGTTTTGTTCAGCGCTATGGATATAAATTATTAAAAGAAATTCCAGAGGTTGATGCCTGGTTAGGGCCAGGAGAGTTAGACAGGATTTCCACTGTTCTTAATCAATCCTGTCCTGCCCACCTTTACGTAAAAAAGCCGGTTTTTCTGGCCGATCATACAACCCCCAGGATTTATTCAACACCTTTTTATACGGCCTATCTAAAGATCGCTGAGGGCTGTTCCAGTGGATGTACCTATTGCCTGATCCCGAAATTAAGGGGGCCTTTCAGGAGCAGGGCCATTGGTTCATTGATAAAAGAAGCCAGGAAAATGGTTTTGGCAGGTGTAAAGGAGATCAACCTTATAGCGCAAGATATAACCATGTATGGCAGTAATCCTGGAAGTTCAGGTACCTTGGAGGATCTACTGGAGGAATTATTGGCAATCGATGGCCTTTCATGGATTAGGTTGCAATATTGTAATCCTGCCAGGATATCTGAGCGTCTATTGGATCTTATTGAAGAAAATGATGCTATTTGTCCTTATCTTGATATTCCGCTTCAACATGTGAATCCTAATATCCTGGCATCTATGGGCAGAGATGATCTTAAAGAAAGTCCTTTAGAATTGCTTGAACGGATTAGGTCAAGGAAAAGACGGATAAGTCTGCGGACTACTTTGATGGTCGGTTTTCCCGGAGAAACTGAGGCTATTTTTGAAGAGCTGTATGATTTTGTTAAATGGGCATGTTTTGATCATTTGGGTGTTTTTATTTTTAGCCCGGAAAAGGGAACTCGGGCTGCTCGCATTAAGTCAGAACTTGAGAATGGTAAAGCAGAGCAAAGGAGAGATCAAATTATGCAGCTTCAGCGCCTGCTTTTAGAAGAGACCCGGCAGCGGATGGTCGGGCAAAAAATACCTGTATTAATTGAGGAGTATTGTTCTGAGACTGATTTATTGTTAAAGGGGAGGACTGCTACTATGGCACCTGAAGTGGATGGACAGGTGTTGATTAATAAAGGGAATGGGATTGAAGGTGAAATTATGCCAGTTCTTATAAGAGAGGCATATGCCTATGATTTGATTGGGGAGCTTTGTGCTTAAATTTTCTTTGACAATAAGGGCATTTACCTTTATGCTTAAGTGTTTTGACATCAAGGCATGCGTAGCTTGTCACCTCGTTTGCATGTTACCATAATTTTGATAAATTTGTAAAAAAATTGCCTTGTACCTTTTTACCCTGCAGGGGAGGGTTGTCTCTTTCCCTTCTTCGGTCTGTTGATGGACCTTTTTACGAGTCCATCAATATTTAAAAACTCTTTAAAGATTTATTGAAAGTAATTTGGCTAAAAATGGCTCAAAAGAACACTGTTTTGGCACAATATAATCATCATTTTAAAAGAATCAATGACGAATTGGACTTGCTTCTTAGTTCCAGAATTCCTCTGATTGAGGATATTGGCACCCATTCACTTTTGGGGCCGGGCAAGAGGCTGCGTCCACTTTTATTTATCCTTGTATGTGAACTGTGTAATTATTCCAAGAAGGATTTGTATTGCCTTTCTACGATCTTTGAGTGTATCCATACTGCATCCCTGCTTCACGATGATGTATTGGATAATGCGGAGATAAGGCGTAAAAAACCTACGGCCAATCATCTTTGGGGAAATCATGCTGCTGTTCTTGAAGGTGATTTTCTCCATACAACCGCTATTGCCATGTCGATTGAATCCGAAAATATATTATTCATTAAAAGGGTAAACAATGCTACTAAAAAAATGACTGAAGGACAGATCCTGGAATTGATTCATACTGATGATTGGGAAATTTCCAAAAAGGATTATTTGAGGATTATAACAGGGAAGACAGCAATCCTGATTTCGGCTGCCTGTTCATGTGGGGCGATTATCTCGGGCGCTGATTTACAGGTAGTGGAGAAACTCGGCAATTATGGATTAAATCTGGGAATAGCCTTTCAGTTAATGGATGATGTTTTGGATTATAGTTCCACTGAAGAGGTATTTGGTAAATCAGTGGGTAAAGATATTCAAGAAGGGAAGATAACTCTTCCTCTAATATACACACTGGATGCCTTGGATATAACTGAAAGAAAACGCTTAGAGACCCTCTGTAAAGATCCAAAAGAAGAAGCCTGCCTTTATTTGATTGATTTTGTCAGGAAAAGTGGTTCCATGGAGCGGATTCGGGAGGAGGCGCAACAATATGTCGATGAAGCTATCCTGTGCCTGGACAGCTTTCCTGCCTCGAATGTTAAAGATTCTTTTCAGCAGTTGAGCCAGTTTGTTATTGATAGGCACTATTGATGCTTCGCAGATGGAATTCCCGCAAGATAAAAAAAATCAAACAAGCGATGACATATTTTTGAAAACCTTATGGGCATTTCGGCCCAAACAACAAACACATACAATCGAAATGAGAAATATATACAGTTGAAGGCTGGAACAATTTGTTTCGTCACTTTATTGCAAGACTTAGAAGGAAGACTAAATGCTCTACAGTAAAGGCAATAAAAGGCTTTAGTATCCCTTTATGCTTCTAATGGTCAAATAAAATGACAGCCTTCCGGGCATGCTAAATTAACAATTCCAGAAATCGAATAGTTTTATTTCTGCAAGAGGTTCTCATAAAAAAATATTATAGTGGTTTTATTAATTGGTTGAATCAAAATATGTTTATTTTTGCTTAAGAACCCTAACTTTGTGAAAAAGATCACACTTTTTCTTGACATGCCTTAAAAAAAAGATAATAGTTCCACCGAATGATTATAAGAAACCAGTGAAATCATATCTAATAAATTATTTATGGGCTAATAAGAAGCACATCAACCGGCCGAGGAGGATAAACCCTGCCTGGGGCTGGAATCAGTAGAGTGACTTTTATTAAATAATCAAACCTACTTTAAGGAGGTGTTAATTATGATAAAACCACATGGATCGGATACATTGAATCCTTTATATGTTCAGGACGATGCTAAAAGAGCACAATTGCTCAAAGAGGCCGAAGGTCTGCCGTCAATTATTATAAGTTCAGCCGCTGCAGGGAATGCGGTTATGTTGGGTGGGGGCTATTTTAATCCTTTGACCGGTTATATGAATCTTGCCGATGCGATGAGCGTTGCCAAGACAATGCATACCACCAGCGGTCTGTTTTGGCCTACTCCGGTAATGAATGTTGTTAAAGACGCTTCAGCTATAAAAGGCGCTAAAAGAATAGCGCTCAAGGACCCGAATGTTGAAGGGAATCCAATTATAGCAATACAGGATGTAGAGGCTATTGAAGAAATAAGCGCCGACGACATGAAACTTATGACTGAAAAGGTGTATGCTACTACTGATATGGATCATCCAGGCGTAAATGCCTTTAATTCGGTAGGTAATATTGCTATTTCCGGCCCTATCCAGGTACTCAATTATTCTTATTTTGCAACAGATTTCCCAGGGACATACAAGACAGCCTATGAAATCCGTGATGACATGGAAAAATTGGGTTGGCAAAAGGTTGTTGCCTTTCAGACCAGGAATCCAATGCATCTGGCCCATGAAGAACTTTGTAGAATGGCATATAACGCAGTCAATGCGGATGGAATTTTGGTTCATATGCTGCTTGGTAAATTAAAGGCTGGTGATATCCCTGCAGATGTTCGTGATGCCGCAATTCGTAAAATGGCTGAAGTCTATTTTGAGCCCAATACAGTCCTGGTTACCGGTTATGGTTTTGATATGCTCTATGCGGGTCCAAGAGAGGCCGTTCTTCATGCTGTTTTTCGCCAGAATACTGGTTGTACTCACTTTATTGTTGGCAGGGATCATGCTGGTGTTGGTGATTATTATGGACCTTTTGACGCACAGGCCATATTTGATGAGGTTCCTAAAGGCGCCCTGGATATAGAGATTTTCATGGCTGATCATACCGCATGGTCCAAAAAGCTGAACAAGGTGGTTATGATGCGGGACGTGTCTGATCATACTAAAGATGATTTTATTCTTCTGTCTGGCACCAAGGTTCGAGAAATGCTTTCTCGAGGGGAAGCTCCTCCAAAGGAATTTTCCCGGCCTGAAGTTGCCAAGATCCTTATGAATTACTATCAATCAATCCAATAAGAGATTAAGGGAAAGAATCTATCCTGTCCATCCTTAAATTTGGCAGAATAATTTGTTCTGGTTTCTTTTTTTAGGGATGGATTTTAAATAGATAATCTTTATCTGCTTAATCTAATATTTTTTATTTGTAATAAGGTAATTTTACTTGACACTATCATCAATTTAAATATAAAAAACATTTGTAAATAAATATGCAAATTGCTATGAAG
>DAOWOF010000161.1 GCA_030642205.1 Desulfobacteraceae bacterium
AATATAAAAAGAGCTAAACACCCCCACAAATATTCCTATAGGGTTCGATGGCCTGCCCATTTGCAAGATGGCTGACTGGTAAAATTAAAGGCAGGTTATTAGCAACATCATAACCGTAATTAGCTATACCATCTTAATCTAAGGACACCCTTACAAAAAATGCTACGGTATCTCGTTTTTACATGTCGCAACACGAGAAAACGCTTGACATGTCCTTATTGTTATGAATAATAGTATTCATTGTTTTATAAAAAAAATACTTGGTGGACAGGCAAGAAATCCATCAAGGGGCCTAGGCAGCCCTAACCCGCCGAATAAAAAGGCGCGGGGCGACTTTTTATTCGGCTATCAAATATTAAATTATTAGGAAATAACCATGACATTATGGAGGGTACCTCTTGATACAGAAGATATTCAAGTTCCAAAAGGTGAGGTTTATATCCTGGAACATAGATGCAAAGGATGCGGCTACTGTATTGAATATTGTCCTAAAGGGGTTCTCGCTTTTGCAAGCAAATTCAACGAAAAAGGCTACCATCCTCCTAAGATAATAAATCACGAGGAATGTGTAAATTGTCATTACTGTGAAATAATCTGTCCTGAATTTGCTATTTATTCGGTTGAGATACCTTTCTGATTAGTTTTTTCCAAAACATTATATATAATAATGATGGAGCAAGAATGAAACCAGCTGTTCTATCGGGAGTACATTTTATTACAGGAGATGTCGCCTGTGCGGAAGGAGCTTTGGCTGCCGGATGCAGATTTTTTGGCGCGTATCCGATTACCCCTGCTACAGAGATTGCGGAGCATATTGCCGGTCGTCTTCCTGAAGTAGGAGGAACTTTTATTCAGATGGAAGATGAGATTGCGGCCATTGCCTCTATTCTGGGAGCTTCGAGCGCCGGTGTCAAGAGTATGACAGCTACATCGGGTCCAGGATTCAGCTTGATGATGGAAAACATAGGGCTTGCTGCTTGTACTGAAATACCCTGTGTAATTGTTGATGTCCAACGAGCAGGCCCATCAACAGGTCTTCCCACTCAGGGAGCTCAGGGAGATATGATGCAAGCCAGATGGGGCTCTCATGGCGATTATAAAATTATTGCCTTGTCTCCCATATCACCTCAGGAAATTTTTTATCAAACCATCCTGGCCTTTAATCTAAGTGAGACCTACCGTGTGCCTGTCTTAATTATGACCGATGAAATCATAGGGCATTTAAGTGAAAGGGTCGTTATTCCGGATGAAAGTGAAATTAAACTTGTTTCGCGTCCAAGGGCTAAAGGTCGTAAAGATCGTTTTCTCCCCTTTGAACCGGGTCCCAATGGAGTTGCTCCCATGGCAATTGCAGGAGAGGGATATAATATTCATGTCACTGGTCTGACCCATAATGAAAAAGGCTATCCTGACATGACAGTTGAATGCCAAAAGCAAATGATGGCAAGATTGACAGGTAAAATCCAAAACAATCTTGATGATATTATCAAGACTGAAGGTTATATGCTCGATGATGCCGAAATCATAATTATTTCCTATGGCGTCTCCGCCCGCACCTGTCATACAGCAGTGGATGAAGCCAGGAGTCAAGGGATTAAGGCTGGTCTTTTCAGGTTAATAACTGTTTGGCCTTTCCCTGAAGATCAAATCTGTCGACTGGCAGAACGAGCTAAAGCCTTAATCACTGTGGAAATAAATCTTGGCCAGATTCATCTTGAAGTTGAGCGTTGCGTTAAGGATAAAGTTCCGACTTATCTTGTTGGTCATGTAGGCGGCACGATAATAACTCCTGAACGTGTCATAGAAACTATAAAGGAAGCGACTTAAAAGCGCTCCTTTTAGGAAAAAAAATCTATTATGAGCCACCAAAAAAAAGCAGTTCACCCCCTGGATGATCTTATTCGCACAGATCGTATTCCTCATATTTGGTGCCCTGGTTGCGGAATCGGCACAGTTTTTTCTTCAACCCTGATTGCCATGAAGGAAAGCGGCATTGATTTGACAAAAACAGTGATGGTTTCAGGAATTGGCTGTTCCGGACGGGGAGCAGGCTATGTAAACCTTGATTCATTCCATACTACTCACGGCAGGGCTATTCCTTTCGCAACCGGATTGAAATTGGCAAATCCTGAGCTTAATGTAATAGTATTTAGTGGAGATGGTGATATCTTTGCCATTGGTGGAAATCATTTTATACATGCTGCCCGGCGCAATGTGGACCTTACAATTATTTGTGTAAATAATTTCAATTATGGAATGACCGGTGGGCAAGTGGCAGCAACAACACCTTATAATGCCAAGACAACAACTACACCCTCAGGAAATCCTGAGAGACCTTTTAATCTTCCCATGCTTTCCTATGCCTCTGGCGCCACATATATTTCCCGGTGGACAATCTTGCATGCCCGGGATATTTCCGATTCAATCCAGGAGGCACTTTTAAAACGAGGTTTCTCCTTTATTGAAGTCCTTGCTCCCTGCCCTATAAACTATGGGAGGCGGAACAAGGAAAAACCCTTTGATACCTTAAAGTTATATCAGGAAAATACGATTATAAAGAATAAGGCACATCCTTTTGAATTAGACATCGATTTTGAGCGTGGAGTTGTACTTGGAAAATTTCTTGATATTAATCGTCCCACTTGGACTGACATGTATAACAAGACCTGCCGCCCAAAAGATTTTATGGAATGAAATATTTGATGATATTCAATTAAAAATATCCACCTTAGAGCAATCTTTGCATTATGCCCATGAATTACCCCTCGAATTGAAAACTTTATTATGCTTAAAGATATTGTTTTTCTTGACCTTGGACACAACTGGTAGTTTAAAAGCTGTCTCATATTATGATAACCGGGCAAAAAGTCACTTTGCACCTTTTTTTCTCAGCAGGAGAGGACGACCCGCCCCAGCCATTTGAAATGAATTCAAATGGTTCCACTCTCACCCCAGGCCGAGGCTTACCCTTCCTCGTCCTTTTGATGGACTTATTACGAGTCTATTATATTATAATTTATTATTTATACAGAAATTCCTAATGGACAAATCAAATGGATGAAGGATCAGTAATAACCAAAAAAAAAGAAATTACGATAACAGGCTTTGGAGGACAGGGGATTGTTCTGGCAGGAATCATTGTTGGAAAAGCTGCAGCCTTAGGTGATAATAAACAGAGTACCCTTATACAATCATATGGCCCCGAAGCCAGAGGTGGCTATTGCAGTGCTGAAGTGATCATTTCTGAAAATGTTATCTTCTATCCGTATGTCAGGCAACCTGATATCCTGATCTGCATGTCACAGGGAGGATATGATAAATTTATCGACCAGCTTAAAGACGATGGCATTTTATTGATTGATCAAGACCTTGTACAAGCTAAAGGCTATTCAAAAGAATATTATGCTATACCATCAACCAGGATAGCTGAAGAGATGGGTAGAAAAATGATAGCAAATATCATTATGGTCGGATTTTTTACTGCCATCACCGGCGAAATATCTATGGATGCCGCACAGAATACCGTGCTTGAATCGGTTCCCAAAGGGACAGAAGCAATGAACATTGAGGCCTTTACTAAAGGCTATGACTATGGAACAGCTCTGCTTAAGGGCCGCAAGAAAAAAGCATTGGGGAAAAGAGGAGTACAGATATGAGGCCGCCCAAAGATCGTCTTTATCGCGCCATAGTCTTTGGAGCAACCCCGGCCGGGATTGCTGCCACCAATAAACTGGCAGAACTTGGCATACGCGTAACCCTGATTGATTCTGATCCGGATCTAAATCATAAACTGACCAGGGAAGAATGGAAGTTGCCATCAGGAATACCATTAAATTTTGCCTATAGAGCAGGCCTTCTAAGGATTCTAAGAGATTCCACTATACGCTTGATTCTCCCTGCCCAAATTATTTCACTTAAACATACTCATCAAGGTTTCAAGGCACAGGTCAAGACCATTGAGACCTTTGTCGATCCTGAACGTTGCGTCTTATGTGGACGCTGCAGCCAAATTTGCCCGGTAATTACGCCAGATGGTGAAAAACCGATTCGATTTAACGAACGTATGAGCCTGCCAGGACGGCCAATAATCGATAAAAGACAGCAACCGTTCTGTCAGGAAAGCTGTCCTTTGGGAGTTAATGCTCAGGCATATATAGCCCTGGCAAAGGAAGGCAGGTATCGCCAAGCCCTGGAAGTCGTCAGACGTGATAATATTTTACCTGGTATATGCGGCAGGGTCTGCACTCATCCTTGTGAAGAAAGCTGCCGAAGAGGCGATCTGGACGAACCAATAGCTATCAGGGACATTAAACGCTTCCTAGCTGATTATGAATTAATGAATCAAATAGACCCGGTATTACCTGAATTGCCTTCCCTGAAAGAGAAGATTGCGGTAATTGGCTCAGGCCCTGCCGGACTGGCAGCGGCAACAGATCTGATTCGCTTCGGTTATGGCGTTACTATCTTTGAAAAAGACCCCCAGGCTGGGGGGTTGCTGCGTTACGGTATAGGAAGATATCGCCTGCCGCGTAATATTCTCGATTATGAATTAAAATATATCCAACAATTGGGAGTTAAAATAGAAACCTCCCAACCGATTGATTTTTTAGGTGATATTGATGAATTACAAAAGGACTTTGATTCCGTTATTCTAACAGTAGGGGCATCCTCTGACCGTCTCCTTGGTATTCCTGGAGAGGAATTGGAAGGTGTTGAAAAATGTATTTCCTTTTTACATAAGATCAATGAAGACCAGATAACAGATCTTTATAAGAATATAGCAGTTATTGGAGATGGAAATTCTGCTTTTGACCTTGCACGAACCATACGACGTTTGGGAGCACAGGTCACAATTATCTCATGGTTCAGGGAAGATTCTATTCCAGCCTCTAAAGAAGAAATCACAGGTGCCAAAGAAGAAGGTATTGAGATTATAGACCAGACCCAGGTTATTTCGTTTTTGGATAAAAACGGCCAACTAAATGCTTTGCGCTGCAAGCCAACAGAACCCGGTAAAACGAATTCTTCAGGGATTGCCTGGCCCAGAATCATTCAGGCCAGCGAAGCTTTTGAGCTTTCTTTTGACCGGGTAATCGTGGCTATTGGACAAAACGGACTCTCTGTTGAAAACAGCAAAGGATCAAAAATCAATATTACTGAAAACGGTCTGATTGCTATTGATGACAATTTTCGTACAAACATCCGGAAGGTTTATGCTGCCGGAGATATCATATCCGGACCATCATCAGTAGTGGAGGCAATGGCTTCAGGACGGCATGTTGCTAAAGGCCTTCATAAAGACCTTAATAAGGATAATGAGCCCTTACCGGTAATCTCATTGAGGCCTAAAGAAAGATACTTCAATAAAATTCCCGAAGAAATACCTTCTCTGGCCAGGGTTAAAATGCCTGAAAGTCAACCTGCTTTCAGATGTGATAATTTTTCAGAAGTAGCTCTGGGTTTAAATGAGGCTCAAATTCTTTTCGAGACCGGGCGTTGTCTTCAATGTGGCATCTGCTCTGAGTGTCTTTTATGCCTGGACGTCTGCAGTGAAATCGGGGCCATCAATCATGCCGAACAACCAAGAGAGACAACGGAACATGCTGGAGTAATTATTATAGCTGATCCTAAAATAGTCCCGCCGATTAAAGGAGAAGATGTAATAAGGGCTTATGGCCCAAAAACTGCCAAATCCAATGTTTTAGACATGATCAGTC
>DAOWOF010000049.1 GCA_030642205.1 Desulfobacteraceae bacterium
TAGTGGTCGTGACATACTTTTTTATATAACAAAATTGTTTAAGGGGTTAAATGAAGATTTGACCCCTTTCTTCTCTCCCTCCCTAATATTTAGCCCCATATGCTTTTAAAAGCCTGATTACTCTGGTATGGGACATTCTCTTTGCTACACTTAAGGGCGTATAATTAGTGCCATCAACACTTAGCCTAATATTAACATTAGCTCTGGCCGCCAAGAGCAGCCTGACAACTTCAGCATGGCCTTTCTGTGACGCCATAAACAGCGGAGTAACGCCGTCTGTTTTTCTGGCCGCATTAATATCAGCCTTGGCCTCCAGCAACAGCGTCACAACTTCAGCATGGCCTTGCTGTGACGCCATCAACAGCGGAGTACCGCCGTCTGTATTGGCCGCATTAACATTAGCTCTGGCCGCCAAGAGCAGCTTGACAACTTCAGCATGGCCATTCTGTGACACCATACACAGCGGAGTAACGCCATATTTTATTTATTACATTTACATCTGCCCCAGCCTGGATCGCTTTTTGAATTTTACCTATATCTTCTTTGGTTATAGATTCAGAAAGAATCTTCAGCTCTATTGTTGCTGCTTTGTTTACCGGTTTTTCAGCAAATGAAAAATTACTGCAAATACATATAATAAACAAAGCCGGCAAAACCACTTTAATTCCTGTGTAATTCATACCTTTTACTGATAATATCCCTCTTGTCATTTTCTTGATGCCTCCTGTTTAAAAGTATATCTTTAATCCAAATTGAATCGTCCCCACGAGTTCAAGAAAGGAGCAACACATGAGTCGTTTTAGAAAGCTAGCACATACAAACAGGTCCTGGTTTGGTGAAAGGTTTTGGCCTCCGAAGAGGAGCCATTGCCTCATCTGTAGCTGATCAAGCAACTTAAAACCCTGAAAACGGCCTTGTCACAATTGGATTGTAAATTAAAAGAATCCTTTATGGCCTTGTCTTTTCTGTCCTTGCCTGTGATTCCTGAATTAAGATTGACTGATAAAGGGCTGGTGGATGTTAATAAAAATCCTGGCCCAGAGAACCAGATTTTTCAAGACTGAATAAATCGTAGGGGCAGGCCCCTGTGCCTGCCCAAATAATGGGCAACCTGATAACGGGCAACCACGGGGGGTTGCCCCTACTATTGCCAGAATTAACCCGATAATTCAGGGATTGATTGTGAGTTGCCTTTGGCGGGTTATCTCAGATAAAATGACTCCGGCGGCCACTGATACATTTAGAGACTCGACCTTGCCTGGAGATGGGATTTGCACTATTTGATGACATTTTTTTTCCAGATTTGCGCCAAGACCTTTATGCTCATTTCCAAGAATCAGAACAAGGTCTCTGTTCCAGTCAAAGCTATATATTGATTGAGTTCCATTGCCGGAGGCGCCAATAGCCCAATAGCCTTCTTTTTTAAGATTATCCAAACTTCGCCCTAGGTTTACAACCCTGGCTATGGGAAGAGAGAAATGAGTGCCGGAAGATCGTTTAAGGGCATTGGCCGTTACACTGGCCGTCCGGTCTTTGGGAATAATCAATCCCTGGGCTTTAAAAAAACATGCAGTTCGGATTATAGCGCCCAGATTGCCCTGGTCTGTGATATGGTCTGCCATAATTAGCAGCGAAGGTCTTTTGTTTCTGGATATCCGGATGAGTTCTTCTAAAGATGAATAGGTGAATTGTTTTACAACCAGCGCCACTCCTTGATGTGTTATTTTTGGCAAGTATTTTTCCAGCTCCGGACTGGTTTTGAAAATTATCCGGAGATCTTGTTCCCTGGCAAGCTCTTCAATTTCTTTTACGCGATTTGATTTTTTCCCTTTTAAAATCCACAGCTCAAGAATATCATTCCGTTTATGGATTAGCATCTCTCTAACGCTATGGAGGCCTGGAATTAAATTGTTATTTTTTTCAGGAATGTGTTTCATCTTCTTGTATATCAAAAAGATTTTTTACCAGTTGCATGCGTCTTAAAGTGCGGCAGCGTTCAGCCTGAATAATGGTTTGCACCTCGGTTATGGCCTTTTCCAGATCATCGTTTATTATAAGATAATCAAAAAAGAATATTTTTTTAATTATCCTGGGGGCAACAGCCATCCTTTTTTTAATAACCTGATCATCATCTGTCCCACGTTGAAAGAGCCTCTGCTCAAGGATTTTTAAGGATGGAGGAAGGATATAGATCAATACATTGTTTTCAAAGTGTTGTTTTATGTTTTTTGCGCCTTGTTCATCCAGATCCAGGAGGACATCAATGTCCTTGCTTGTTTGTTCTTCAAGACTTTTGAAGGACGTGCCATAGTATTCATCATAGACTGTGGCCCATTCAATGAATGCCCCATCTTTAATCATCTGAAGAAATGTTTCCCCTTTCACAAAGTGATAGTGAACGTCCTGTTTTTCACCCTTTCTGGGCTTGCGGGTAGTATGGGAAATCGAATAGCCAAGCTTGTCATCCTGCTTTTTAACAGCATTAAGGATCGTAGATTTGCCTGAACCGGAAAGACCGGAAATGATAAATAGTTGACCTGACATGAATTGCTGACCTCGGCTTTTATTCTTCGATTTCATCCTTGCTCAGGGCGCAATTGGGGCTATATCGATGGGCAACGGTTTCTGACTGTATGGCAGATAAAATAACATGGTTGCTGTCTGTTATTATCACTGATCTGGTACGCCTTCCCTGGGTGGCATCTACCAATCTTCTTTCCTGTTTGGCCTCTTCCCTGAGCCTCTTTATGGGCGCCGCGTTTGGCGATATAATGGCAACTATCCTTCTGGATACAACAGAATTTCCAAAACCAATATTAAGAAGTTTTGCAGTCATAATCTGGCCTCCTTTTATTCCACATTCTGGACTTGTTCTCTCAATTTTTCAAGCTCGGCCTTTATTTCTACGGCGATCCTGGAAATGGGTACGTTATTTGCCTTGGAACTGATAGTATTGACCTCTCTATTAATTTCCTGCAGAAGAAATTCCAGCCTCCTGCCTAATGGTTTATCCATATCAAGATAGGTTCGAAATTGAGTTATATGGCTTCTGATACGAACAAGTTCTTCTGTTATATCCGATTTTTCGGCAAAAATAGCAATTTCCTGGGCGATCCTGGTTTCGTCAACAGGATTATCAGGCATGATTCGCTGGATATTCTTTTTTAGTCGCAGGGAATAATCTTCCACTACGACTGGCACAAGTTCATCAATCTCAAGTGTGTATTTTTCCAGGAGCCCTAAACGATGTAATAAATCTTCCTTAATCGCAGCCCCTTCATTTAGCCTCATTATATCTAAAGATGAAATGGCCTGTTGTAAAAGTTTTTCTAAATCGTTTTGGATATTTTCCTGATCTTCCTTTTCAGGCCTTAAACTGATTATATCCTTTATATTAAAAAAGGAATCCAATTGAATTTGAGGTTCTATTCCCAATTGGTCTGCCAACTGTTTATATGCCTTGGCATAGGATTTTACAAGGGGTATGTTGAGTTCGACGCTGCACGGTGACGGCAGGCCATTTTCTTCAGCATTAATATAGACTTCAATACGTCCGCGGTTGATCCTTTTTGAGATCGCTGCCTTAATATTTTTTTCAAAGACCTGGTATTTTTTAGGCATTCTGATCATGATATCGCGAAATCGGCTGTTAAGGGATTTTATTTCCGCTATCAGATATCCTTTTTCAGATTGAAATTCGGCTTTGCCGTAGGCTGTCATACTTTTAATCAAGACGTCTTTTCTCCATTATTTGGGCCATATAAGTTTTTCTTATTTCATTAAAATAGTCGATTATGTCAGGATTGGCATAATCGGGATAAGTCCATTCAACTGATCTAAAGCCGCCCTTTTTAAAAAGGAGGGTCAGATCAGCATAGATTCCTTTTGTAAGATAGACTCGATGGATATAATTTTTACCTGTAGCCAGAATTAATCTTTCAGCTGAGATATAACCGGGATCGATATTGACCTGTCTGTTCCCATGATCAAGATATTCTTTTTCGAACTCATTAGTGGCCAGTTTTACCTGTACCAGTTCCTCAGCGGGAATCAGTCCTGAAAAGGAAATAAAACGCCTGTGAAGGGGCCATCCCATTTCCCTGGCATAATATTTGGTACGGTCAAAAAAAAGTTCCGGGCTGGTCCAGTCTATAGACCCGAATTTTTCAGTGAGTTTGATCATAACCTCGTCAATCAAGCTATTTTCAACTGAAAAAATGCTTGCAATAAGTTTAACATGGTTTGGTATTTGAGGCTGACTCATAATTGATCTATTACCTTTAATAAATTTTCTGTACTTATAGTGGTGGTTCCCACCTCGCCGACAACTATACCGGCCGCCAGATTGGAAAGAACCGCAGAGGATTTAAGGCTCATTCCGGTGGCAAGCCCCAGTGCTATGGTAGCTATAACTGTATCTCCCGCGCCGGTAACATCGTACACTTTTTTCGCTATAGTAGGGATATGAAATATCTCCCCTGTATTTTCAAAAAGGGTCATTCCATCTTTACCCTGGGTAATAAGCACAGAACGACATTTGAGCTCATGGAGCATTTTTTTGCCAGCTTTAACAAGACTATCCCTGTCTGTAATTTCAAATCCGCAAAAGCTGCTTGCCTCATGATGGTTAGGGGTAATGATATGTACATCATGATAATATTTGAAATTGCCAATCTTGGGATCTACGGCAATAATCATGTCTGAATTCGCAACCAGGCTCCTTAGTTCTTTCATCATGGTCGAGGAAATAACTCCTTTGCCATAATCAGAGACAACTATAGCATCTATTTCATTAAGCTTTTGACCAATAAAATCCAGCAGGTCATTAATGCTTGAGGCCTTTATATCCTGACGGCTCTCACGATCAAAACGGACGACTTGCTGGCTTTGAGCGACAACTCTGGTCTTAATGCTGGTAGGCCGGTCAGGTTCTTTTATGATACCATTAGTCGTCATACCAATCGTTTCGACCATATTTTGAATTTCATATCCAGGAAGATCTTCGCCTATGATACCGCATATGATGGGGTTGGAACCTAGTGTGGCAAGATTATGAATAACATTTGCAGCGCCACCAAGGGTCCTTGTCTCCTTAGTAACTTCAACGATCGGAACCGGCGCTTCGGGAGAAATCCTTGTAACACTGCCCCAAAAGTATTCATCCATGATAATATCTCCTATTACCAGAATTTTGGCTTGGGAGAACCGGTTGATATAGCTTTTTAAGTTATCTTCTTTATTATTGTGTTTATTTATCTGAGTCATGATACTTGCTGATTTGTTGAAAATTCCGAAAAAAATACTAAATAAGTATAATATCTATGGTATTATAAATTGAATCTGCCTCTTATATCATTGTCATTTTTTATTGTCCACATGTAAGGTAAGAAAGGTTAAGAGCTGTGAAAATTATTATTATAGGCGCTGGTGAAGTAGGATTTAATATCGCACAAAAATTATCCGAAGAAAACCATGATGTGATATTGATCGAAAAAGATCCTGATAAAATAAAGAGTATTAATGATGAGCTTGACATCCTGGTTCTTTCCGGTTCCGGCACTAGTCCCATGCTGCTAAAAAGGGCAGGCATCAAAGATGCGGATATCCTGGTCACGGCTACTGATAGCGATGAGGCTAATCTTATAACCTGTATGCTGGCGCAGAATCTTTCCTCGGACATCCTTAAAGTGGCACGAATACGAAATCAGGAATATCTGAATGAAACAGAACTATTTGGAAAAGATTTTTTGGGGATTAATCAGGTTATTGCTCCTGAGAGATTAATGGCAAAAACCATTCTAAATCTCTTTGAAATTCCATGTGCCACGGAGGTAATCAATTTTGAAAAGGGGAGGGTCAAGCTCATAGGCTTTATTGTGGCAAAGGACTCTCCTTTTAGCGGCCGAAAGCTACTTTCTTTGGAAGGAGAGGAAAAAAAGCTTCATATAGGGGCCATTGTAAGGGGAGATGAAGTAATTATCCCCAGTGGAAAAGATATCATTTTGGCAGGTGATCTTATATATATAGTTGTAAAACATAATGAACTTGACGAGGTACTTAAGCTCTTTCAGGTTCAGGATGAGATCACCCGCAGTATACTGATTGTCGGAGGAGGACAAATTGGAACGGCATTGGCCCTGACTTTGGATACAAGTCGATTCAATGTCAAGATCATTGAGAATGATAAAGACAAATGTAACCAATTAGCTGAAAAATTGGATAGAGTACTTGTTATTAACGGAGATGGAAGTGATAAAGCCCTTTTGAGGGAAGTTAATATCAAGGATGCTGATTTTATAGTGGCAACCACCCAGGATGATGAAAAGAACATTCTGATATCTCTGCTGGCAAAACGATTAGGGGTCAAACGAACTATTACCAAGGTAAGTAAATTGAGCTATGTTTCTCTTCTTTCAACAATTGGTCTTGATACGGTTATCAGCCCCAGATTATCAGCAGTACAGGCTATCTTGCAATATATAAGGCGAGGAAAAATCATCTCTGTAATCCCTTTAAAAGGAGAACATGCGGAGGCCATAGAGGCAGAGGCTATGGAGACCTCCAGGATTACAAATAAACCCCTTGCCAAGGTTAAATTTCCCAAGGGAGCCATCGTGGGAGCTATTATTAGAGGAGAGGATATTATTATCCCACGCGGTGACAGCATCGTGCGGCCTAAAGACCGCCTTATTATATTTGCCCTGAAAAAAGCCTTGCCAAAACTGGAAAAACTTTTAACCGTGAAACTGGAATATTTTTAATGCATTATCCCGTTATTATAAGGTTAATAGCCTTCCTCCTTCTTTTCCTTGCAGGAGGGATGATTCTTCCTTTGCTGGTATCAATCTATTATGGTGATGCCAGTACAAAGGCTTTTTTCTATTCGATCCTGATTATATCCCTTGCAAGTTTATTTTTAATTCTCTTAACCCGGAAGGATCGGGACAATCATTTAAACCATAAGGACGGGGCACTTATTGTCACTATCGGATGGATTATGGCTGCTCTGGCAGGGACTCTGCCATATCTTTTGTCAGGAGTTATACCGGATTTTAGCAATGCCTATTTTGAATCCATCTCAGGTTTTACAACCACAGGTTCCTCGATTCTTAATCAGATTGAGGGCATGCCACATGGAATCCTTCTTTGGCGAAGTATGACTCAATGGATGGGGGGGATGGGGATTATTGTCTTGTCTATTGCCATCCTTCCTTATTTGGGAATTGGAGGAATGCAGCTTTACAAGGCCGAGATCCCAAGCCCGATAGTAGATAAACTAAAACCCAGGATCTCGGAAACAGCTAAAGTTCTATGGAAGATTTACCTTTTTTTTACTCTTTTTGAAGCCGCCTTACTTATCTTTGCAGGGATGACAGTTTTTGATGCATTTTGCCATGCGTTTTCTACAATGCCTACAGGTGGATTCTCGACAAAAAATGCCAGCCTGGCGCATTATGACAGCGCACTTATGGATGGGATAACAATTGTTTTTATGCTTATCGCGGGGATCAATTTTTCTCTTCATTATAAGCTTATCAAGGGCAATATCAAGAATGTTGGCAAGGATCTTGAACTCAAATTATTTCTGGTTATAGTTTTGGTTTTTACCCTCATTATTACTTTAAATATCTATGGTCAGATCTATACTTCTTTTTCAAGGGCCTTGAGAGATGCGCTTTTTCAGGTCACCTCTTTAATAACTACAACCGGTTTTATCTCTGCTGATTATGAAAAATGGCCGGCCCTGTCCCAAATGATTTTGCTGCTTTGTATGTTTTTAGGAGGCATGGCCGGGTCAACTGGAGGCGGGATCAAGATAATACGGATTATGTTATTGGTTAAACATGGTTATAATGAAATCTTTCACGTTATCCATCCTCATGCTGTCACGGTCGTTAAACTTGGAAAGACTGTGGTGCCGCAGGATGTACTGAGGAGTATATGGGGATTTTTTATACTTTATATCCTTCTCTTTTTCATTGCTAGTCTACTAATGGCTTTTATCGGGCTGGATCTTGTCTCCGCTTTTTCAGCGGTTGCTTCCTGTCTCGGAAATATTGGTCCAGGCCTTGGTCTTGTCGGCCCGGTTAGTAATTTTCATGACGTCCCGGTAGCTGGAAAATGGATATTAGTGTTTTGTATGCTTCTTGGACGGCTGGAAATCTATACAGTTATTATTACCCTTACGCCAGAGTTTTGGCGGAAGTAGAGATTTTGCAAAGCTTTCAAACTATCTCACTCTGCATGAAAAATCTTTTTATGAGGATATTATGACTGAATCTATAAAGGCGGAACCATTTAAAAATAAAGTTATTGAACCGATTCCCGTTGTGTTGAAAGCAAGACGAGCTGAGGCATTAGCTTTAGCTGGCTATAATCCTTATCTTCTGAGCTCCGGAGATGTACCTCTTGATCTACTTGCTGATAATGGTCTTGTAGCCATGAGTGACAGACAATGGGCAGGTCTTATGGTTGGTGATGAGGCCTATGCTGGTAGTCGCAGTTTTTATCTCCTGGAGAAATCCGTCCGCGAAATATTTGGTCATCACTACCTGATTCCCGCGCATTTAGGCCGAGGGGCTCTGCATCTGGCCGCCCTGGTTATGCTTCCTGAACCAGACAAGATTGTGCTTTGCAATAAGGCCTCGCCCCTGGCAGTTTTGCATTTTCAACGAAGAGGCGCCAAAGTCATGGATATTGGCGTTGCCGCGAATACCCAATCCAAGGATCTCTTCCGGGGTGATGTGGATCTTGAAACACTGGCCCGGCTCCTTGATCAATATGGAGACAAAATTGGCCTGATAAGTCTTGCCTGCTGTCCGGAAGGAATGGGCTCTTTTCCCATGGGGATCAATAATTTTAAGGAAACAGCTGTATTGGCCCGCAAATATAATATTCGGATCTTGCTCGATATATCCTGTTTTGCTTCCTGGGCCTATCTTGTCCGGGAGCATGAGATTAATCAATCTTTTAAGAGTCTTAAACAGCTTGTCTCAGAGATGGCTTCTTGTGCTGATGTTATGATTATGAGTGCCAAAGAAGGCTGTTTTTCTAATGTGGGAGGCTTTTTACTCACAAAACATGAGGATATATTTGTTGCTCTTCGTTCTGTGGTTGTAGTTTATGAGGGGCTTCACACCTATGGTGGTATGGCTGGCCGGGATATGGAAGCCGTGGCTCTGGGTCTTTTGGAGATGCTTGATCCTTCTATCCTGAACTGGCATAAACAACAGATAGCCTTACTTGGGGATAATCTCAAAAAGGCAGGGGTCCCTGTCCTTGAACCATATGGGGCATCAGGTATCTTTATTGATGCCTTGAGGTTTGTCCCTCATATTCCGCATAATCAGTTCCCGGCCCAGACAGTGGTTGCTGCTATTTATAAAGGTACAGGTGTACGGGCAAGTGAACATGGGCAGGTGGCATGGAGAGGAATTACACTAAAGCATGAAGGCCAGGATTCTCCTTTGGAACTGGTTGGCCTGCATCCACCCCACAGGGTCTATAAAATGGCACAGCTAAGGGCGGCGGCTGAGGATATTTCTGAAGTTTATCGAAAAAACAGCGCTATCAGGGGGCTTAATCTAGTCCACGAATCATCCTCCTTTTCTATTTATGGCGCGCGCTTTACGCCATGTGATCCTATGGGCATCTTCAATGAATCCATTAATGATCCTCAGGAAAACAGACCTGACTACAAACCTTATCGAACCAGGGTTATAGAATTTATTGGCTTAAGAGATAGGCGTCATCGGGAAAAAGTGGCTATTGAGGCTGGTTATAACACCTTCTTGATGCGAAGCGAGGATGTTTACCTGGATCTTTTGACTGACTCAGGGACTTCAGCCATGAGCTCTATTCAGTGGGGAGCTATGATAAAAAGTGACGAATCTTCTTTTGGTTCCCTTGATTGGCCAAGGCTGGAAAAAGCGGTTCAGGATATCTTTGGCTTTAAATATGTGCTTCCTGTTCACCAGGGAAGGGCAGGAGAGCATATCCTGAGCCAGATCATGATCAAGGATGGAGATTGGATTCCCGGCAATATGTATTTCACAACTACCAGGGAGCACCAGGAAATGGCAGGGGGTAATTTTATTGATGTGATTGTGGATGAAGCCCATGAATCTATCAGTAAATTCCAATGGAAGGGAAATGTAGATATAAAGAAGCTGCAAAATATTATTAATAAGGTTGGAGCAGACAAGATTCCTTATATCTCCTATGAGACCTCGGTTAATATGGCTGGTGGTCAACCGATTTCCATGAATAATGCTAAAGAAGTATCACAAGTCTGCAAGGCCAATGATATTGCGGTTATGTATGATGCCACCCGTTGTGCTGAAAATGCCTATCTTATCAAGAAAAATGATCCCGCGTACGCGAACACCTCTATCAGGGAAATACTAAGGGAACTGATGTCCTATGGAGATGGCTGCACGATAAGTTCCAAGAAAGATAACCTGGTTAATATTGGCAGCTTTATTGCCTGCAACCAGGAATGGGTCTATGAAAAAGCCAAACAGATGCTGCCGGTTTTTGAGGGAAACCTTACCTCTGGTGGCATGGCCGGGAGGGATATGGCTGCACTTGCCAGGGGAATCTATGAAATGATTGAAGACTCTTATATCCGTTCCCGGGTGGAGCAGACTTTATATTTAGGCCAACTTCTTTTGGACGCTGGAATCCCTATCGTGGAGCCTCCCGGTTCCCATGCTGTCTTTCTGGATGCCAAACGTTTTTTGCCCCATCTGGATCAGGACCTATATCCTGCCCAGACCCTGGCAGCGGAACTCTATATAGAAAGCGGAGTCAGGGCAATGGAGAGAGGCAATGTCTCAACCGGACGCGATAAGAAAACAGGTAAAAACAAGAGACCTGAATTAGAACTGGTACGTTTGACCATTCCACGCCGAGTCTATTCCAGAGAGCAAATGAGATATTGCGCTGAGGCAGTTAAGTCTGTTTGGGAAAGACGTGATTCCATAAAAGGCCTCAACATGGTCTTTGAGCCACCTCAATTGCGTTTTTTTACTGCCAGGTTTGAACGTCTATAGATCCTGCCGGATTGACCAATAATCCAGGTCCCGATCCTGTGCCTGAGCCTTCTACCATGATTCTTTCGGGCGCCGGCTTTCCAGGCCTTTTGGGTTTCAGGAAAAGACTTGTAAAATAAATTGAATATCGCAAAACCTGACAAAAAAAGCAGTGGCTTATTATAAGTTGCTGCTTTTTTTATTGTATTTATTGCCAAAACTAGAATTGCTGAACTATCCAGGATATTCTTCTATTTTTTCAAATTTAAACATCGGACAAGCTTTGCAGACATCAAGTCCAGGCCATGGACGGGATCCCTTTCCCAGCAACGAAATACCACCATCCCCAGCTCTCATGGTCTGCTGTTCAAGCATTGGCAAAATATGCTTTCCAGGGATAAAAAGATTTAGATAGTTCATCTCTGTTTTGCCCGATGTTTTAGAACCTGCACACATAGTCGTCATATTTGCAGTCATGTTATTATATGCAAAAATGCCTCCTCCGCATACTGATGAATTTGGCGTATGAAAAAAACTCAGGCCTGGAATTTTTCTGGAGCCCATATAATCATTTAGAAGATGATAAGCCTGATATGGGACACAGACAATATATACAAGATCAGGCTCAGATCCTGCTTTGTCAAAAAAATCCAGGGGCGCCATGTATATGCCTTTACATGATCCTGAAGCCAGTTTTGCTTTCTGTTTTGAAGCCTGAAAAGAGGTCTCTTCATCCATCATGTATTTAAGATGTCTCTTTGTATCAGCCTCCCTGTCCAGTTCACGAAACCCAAATACAAGCCTGGCATTTTCACACAGACATTTTTTTGGTTCCATAAAAAGAGCATATCTTTCCTGTCTCACGGCAGCAAGAAACTGACAATATGCAAGACGCGACTTTACTCTGTGCGTTACCGGAAAATTTGAAATTGTGCTTTCATCAGAGAGAAACTTGATGCCAACAGGATCAAAATCCAGCCTGACATTCCAGATAAGTTGCTCTCTTCCCTGTTTATAATTCATAATTTATTTATCTCCCTTTGGCTTTTGCAAGATTTTTATCTGTGTTTTCCGTGTATTTTGTGGTTTTTTCGTTCCCAGGCTTTGCCTGGGAATGCATATTTAAAGGCTTTTCCTTATACATTAAAGAATCTACTAAACGCTAATACGAAAAGCCGAACTTATTATGGGAAGAAGCAGATATAAAA
>DAOWOF010000271.1 GCA_030642205.1 Desulfobacteraceae bacterium
GTATGGGCCAAAAATCCAAGATCCGAGCCGCCATATTCCTCAGGCAAAGGACAGCCAAAGAAACCTAGCTCGCCCATCTTGTTTATGATATCTTCTTGAAAAGTATGGTTTTTTTCATCTTCTGCCACGCGGGGGGCAATCTCCTTTTGGGCAAATTTTCTTGCCATGTCACGAATAGCCTTGACTTCTTCACTAAATGGGAATGTCATTTTCAAACTCCTTAATACGCAGTTTTATCAAAAGAATATATTGTCCTGGTTAGGGATATGAAACTATAGCAGCTCCTAAAAGGCTATAATGGGATATTGCCATGCTTTCTGGCAGGCCTGGTCTGTTTTTTATTTTTTAAAAGTCCGAGAGATTTAATCAAGACCGGTCTTGTTTCATTTGGCTCAATAATATCATTAATGTGGCGCAATGACGCCGCCCTGGATGGCTCAATATATTTTTCATAATAATTCTGATAAAGGGCCTTGATATCTTCCTCTCCGGAGGCAGCCGCCATCTCTTTCTTAAACAATATACCTGCGGCTGTATTGGGAGCAACACTGGATATTTCTGCCCCGGGCCAGGCGTAAACAAGATCTGCTCCGATATATTGACTGCCCATTGCAATATAGGCCCCGGCATAAGCCTTGCGGATTATAACAGTAATTTTAGGGACGGTGGCCTCTGCATAGGCATGTAATAATTTGGCGCCTTTGTAGATCATTCCGCCATGCTCCATTTCTTTTCCAATCAGATATGCTGGCGAGTCCTGAAAGGTGATAATCGGAATATTAAAGGCATCACAAAACCTGACAAACCTGGCCGCTTTTTCAGCTGCCTTTATATCAATAACACCACCTAGATATTTGGACTGATTAGCGACCAGACCCACAACATTGCCTGCAAGGCGGGCAAAACCGGTAATCATATTTTTTGCATAATCGGCCTTAAGTTCAAAGAATTGCTGATCATCAAAAATTGGATTGATCACTTCCTGCATATCAAAAGGTTTATAGGATAATTCAGGGGCAAGACCATCCAGGATCTCGGCATGGCGATCAGGGTCATCACTGCTTTCTTTAAAGACAGGAGATTCATTACAGTTTAATGGGAGATAATCAACCAGCTTTCTGGCCTCCTTCAGGATCTCTTCTTCTGTGTCGCGCAGTATATCCACAAGGCCGCTAACCTTGGCATGCATTTTGGCTCCTCCCAGTTCCTGGTCGCTGATTTCACGTCCAGTCTGAGCCTTGACAAAGGCAGGACCAGCTATATAGATAGAGCTTGCTTTGGTCATCAAGATGAAATCAGTAAGGCCTGGTGAGTAGGCCTGCCCACCGGCCACTACTCCGAAAATAATAGAAATTTGAGGAACTACGCCTGAATAGATAGCATTACGCCGGAAAAGCTGCCCAAACATCTCCATTGGCCCCAGGGTTTCATGAAGCCTCAATCCACCGGAATGACAGATGCCTATAACAGGAACTCCAGCTTCAGAAGCCGTATCCATCAGGGCGCAGATCTTTTTTCCATGCATTTCTCCATAAGTTCCACCCAAGGCGGAAAAATCCTGGGAATAAACACATACGTTTCTCCCATTGATCTTTCCAAAGCCTGTGATAACAGCTTCGGCTGGAATCTTTTTCTTGTCCATTCCGAATTCACCGCAATGATGGGTGGCAAGCATATCCAGCTCAAAGAAGGTATCCGGATCAAGCAGCCTGGAAATCCTTTCTCTGGGGGTGAGCATGCCTTTATCAGTAAAAACTTTTTTAAAGACATCAGCTCCAGCGCCTTCGATAATTTGTTTCTTTTTCTGACGTAATAATTTAATTTTTTCCATATTATTAGTTGTTGATCTCCTTCAATGAATATAATTTTAATTATTGAAATCAGGTTTCTCTTTTGATGATAATGGCGCATGAAACACCACCGCCGCCACAAAGGCTTGCAGCTCCAATCTCATAGTCGTTTTGTTTAAGGACTCGATAGAGGGTTGTTATCAGTCTTGCTCCACTACATCCGGTAGGATGTCCTAATGAGATGGCTCCACCATTAAGATTAACTTTTTCAGGATTTATATCCAGAATCCTTTCACAGGCAAGACTTGTTGCCGCAAAGGCCTCATTTATTTCATAGGTATCAATATCGTCTTTGGCAAGGCCTGCCTTTTTGAGGGCAATCGGAATAGATGCTGTAGGACCGATGCCCATATAGGCATTATCCACGGCTGCGTTAGCATATGAGACAAGGCTGAAAAGAGGTTTAAAACCCAATGCCTTTGCATTTTCCCGGGTCATCAGGACCAAAGCAGCAGCGCCATCAGGCATACCGCAGGCATTAGCCGCGGTAACAGAGCCCCCTTCACGAAAAGCTGGCTTGAGCGTAGCCATTTTATCCAGATCAGAATTATGGCGTATGCATTCATCTTCTGAAAAAATGAATGCCTTTTTCTTTTTTACGCCGGGCACATCAATAGAAATTATTTCTTCTTCAAAAAGTCCTTCCTTCTGAGATCTGGATGCCTTGCTGTGGCTGTTAAAGGCAAATTTATCCTGATCTTCTCTGGATATCTGATGTTTTTCAGCCACATTTTCTGCTGTATCACCCATATAACAATTTGAAATGCGGTCAAAGGTATCATACCATCCATCCTTTATGGTGACATTTCCTAAACGAAAACCATCCCAGCGATGTCCCAAAATAAGATGAGGGATGGTACTCATATGTTCCATTCCACCGGCTACAACAATGTCTGCATCGCCGAGTAAAATATCCTGTGCCGCAATCATAGTGGCTTTAATCCCTGTTGGGCAGGCACAATTGATTGTCTGGGCAAATCGGTCATGCGGAATACCCGCCAATTCAGCCGCTGTTCTGGCAGGATTAACTCCATTACCGGCTTGCCGACAATTGCCAAATACAGTCATATCAACTTTTTCAGGTGATAAATTGATCTTGGCAAGTGTTTTTTTTATGACCTGTGATCCTAAATCCACAGCATTCATATCTTTTAAAGAGCCGCCAAAAAGTCCCATGGGACTTCGCTGGGAGGCTACAATTACAATATCGTTTAAATTCATTTATTAATTTATCCTCCGTGTATCCTGATTTATAGCAAAACTTTATTTA
>DAOWOF010000050.1 GCA_030642205.1 Desulfobacteraceae bacterium
GCACTAAAAGAAAGTTTGATCGATGTTGTAATGTCATGCGTCAATGCTGTTGGGGTGGATGTTAATACCGCCAGCTATCAGCTACTTTCATATGTTTCCGGTTTGGGACCCCAACTTGCAAAAAACATAGTTGCTTACAGGGATGCTAATGGACCCTTTCCAGATAGAAAATCTTTAATGAATGTGACCCGTTTAGGCGCTAAGGGCTTTCAGCAGGCCGCAGGATTTTTGCGGATTAACAACGGTGATAATCCTCTTGATTCCAGCGCTGTTCATCCTGAAAGTTATCCTATAGTTGCAAAAATAGCTGATGATCTGGACTGCTCGATTCAGAAACTTATAAAGAATAATGAAGTGCAAAAACAAATCAGGATTCAAGATTATGTCTCAGAAGAAGTTGGGCTCCCCACTTTAAATGATATTATATCAGAATTGGCTAAACCTGGTCGAGATCCAAGGGAAAAGTTTGACAATGTTGTTTTTGCTAAGGGCGTTCGGGAGTTGGAAGATTTAGCGGCCGGGATGAAATTACCTGGAGTTATAACAAATATTACTGCCTTTGGCGCCTTTGTGGACATTGGTGTCCATCATGATGGTTTGGTGCATATAAGCGAACTTTCTGATCATTTTGTAAAGGATCCTCACAAACTCGTAAAGGTTAATGAGAAGGTACAGGTAAGAGTTTTAAAGGTTGATACGGAAAGAAAGCGTATATCACTTTCATTGAAAAGTGATGAAGGCAAAAATCGTAATAAGGTATTGGTAAAAGAAAAAAAAGAGACTTCAAAACATAAAAAACAAGGTGTAAAAAAGCAATCCGGGGGCGCCTTCAATAACCCGTTTATTGATGCTTTTAAACGATGATAATCGAGCAAAAAGTCGCTTTGTAACTTTTATGGGGGAGGACGCCTTCCACGGCAGGCCCTTCTGCCTGGTGCTCTGTACGCAGACAGGCACTCTGTCTGTTGATGGACTGTTTATACCTTCATCAACCGATAAATTAATAAAAACAGGTCAATGTTCTATGGTATGGTTTGATCCTGTACTTGTTATCCTGACCTAAATTCCATAGTAGCCAATCTATTTCGATTGCCATCAGCTTTTTGCCCATACCATTTAATTCTCTTCGTATGAGTTCAACAGCCCAAATAGTATTGGCCCGGATTTCCACTTCTTCCGGACTTCCAGGTTCCAGCAGGATCTTTTTATCAACTTTTTCTGATAGAATTTTGTTGTACTCAAGTATATCTATTTGGCGGAGGACCTGAGGCAATTTGTAATCGGCAAAGGCCGTTAATTGACTAATATCGTCAAAAAATCCCCATTTTTTACCATTAAAGGCTCCAAATAGATCTGAGACAAAAATCTGGGCCCTCTTTAAAAAAAAGACATGCTGATTATCATATATTGCAATATCTTGAAAAGATACCAGCTGATCAGCTAATAATCCTACCAGAGTCATGGCTGAATTATTGGCTGCCTCCACCAGAAGATGAGGCTTTCCTCTATATCTTTCTATTAATAATCTACCAAGGTCGTTCAGTGCTCTTACTCTTTGCTCCATAAGTTGTAAATTACCACAAGGACCAAGGGTCTCTTTTAATTGATCCATGGAAAGTGTGGCCAGATATTCAGGGTGAATTATCTTATTCTTTGATTGTATAGCGCGCTTGAGAGCGATTGCCATGGCATTATATCCGGAGGTCTTTTTTGAATTATACTCAAATTCCCATTTGGCATTATTCCCTGATGGCCAAAAACAGAAATTGAGACTGTCTAATACGAGTAAATAGGCCACAGTATCTATGCCACCATCAAAAAAATGGTGATAGTTGTCCCACGGAGGGAGCTTATTTTGATTGATGAAGAATTCTTGGCAAAATAGGGATAAGGCTTTTTTATTAATTCGAACAAATTGATTTGCAGAGACTACTTTTTTGACAGAAGCAAGTACTTTTTCCATTGGCATTGTTCATTTAGTATAGTCGAAAGGCCATCGTTATCGTTCCATTTGACCATTAAAAGCATAACAAAATACCATAGCATTTAGTCTTCCTTCTCAGCCTTGCAGGAAAATGACAGAAGCTATTATAGCCTTCAACTGTATGCTTTTCTGTTTTTGATTGTATATTCTTGTCGTTTTACATCATTGCTTTGTCTCGTCCATAAACGAAATTACCCTTTCGGAACTACAAGAGAAAACGGATTCAATTGTACTTGCTAAGGGAATAAAAGTTAAATATGATAGGAAACGAGGTGCCATAACTATAATAGATTCATTTTTTTAAGGGGGAAAGTAAAGAGAAAATCCTTAAAAATTATACTCAAAGCCTTAAATACTTAATTATTTGGTACTAATATGAGAAAAGAAGCCAGACGAGATTTTGGAAAATGCCGAGCCTGTAATGCCTGCCAGGATTTGATAGCCTGTCCCGGAGGAGGGCTTAGGACAGGAGAAAAATGTATTGGCTGCGGGGCATGCTATTGGGTCTGCCAACATAACGCGATTGAAATGGTACCCGCGGATGATCTGGGAAAGGTCTCAATCAAGGTCGATGAGGATTTTTTTGAAGTCTCAAACGGAATTACAGTCCTTAAGGCCCTTGAAGATCTGGGATTTCACATCAAGGATTTTCCCGATGAGGAGGAGGGTATCTACGCGCCTTGTAAAACCGGAGGATGCTGGTCTTGTGCTCTTGAAATCAATGGACAACTATTGCCCGCCTGTTTTACAGCTGTTAAGGATGGGGTGCAAATCAAAACTGCCTCTGAAAATCTTATTCCCAAAAGAAAGATTGGCGGCTTTTTTGGACATATGGCAGGTGGCGTTGGAACCCCCTGGCAACTAAAAGGACAAGATTCCATAATAGAAACAGTTTGTTTTACTGTGGGATGTAATTTTCACTGCCCACAATGCCAAAACTGGATTATAACTTTTATGAGCGTTCTTGACCCCCTAACACCCAATGAAGCCGCAAGGAAAATGACATTGGTGAGGCAAAAAAACGAGGTGGATCGCATGACCATCTCCGGAGGTGAAAGCACTCTTAACAAAAGCTGGCTAATTCAGTATTTAACTGAGCTTAAAAGGTTAAATCCTGAGCCGCAAACCCGCTTCCATGTGGATACTAATGGATCTATACTTACCAAAGATTATATTGACAAACTTGTTCAAGCCGGTATGACCGATATTGGAATTGATCTTAAAGCAGATAATATCAATACATTTATGAAGATTACCGGTCTTGAGAATCAAGAATTGGCCCAAAAATATAAAGATGTGGCCTTAAAGGCCGTTAAGTATATCCTGGAAAAATATCCTGATGTATTTTTAGGGATAGGCATCCCCTATAATCGGGAACTAACCAGCCTGGAAGAGATTGAGGTAATAGGGCAAAAAATCGCGCGATTAAACCCTGATGTACAGGTTTCTGCCCTGGATTATAGAGCTGAATACATGCGGCCAGATCTTCCTCCTCCAACTGATCAGGAGATGAGGGAAGTACATTCTATTTTGAAAAGCACAGGGCTTAAGACTGTTATATGCCAAATCAGAGGAAACCATATTGGCCCGGATGGCAATCTCATATTGCCATCTTGATGGATTTATAATTTAAGGCAGGTTTTTATCATGGCGCTAACTATACATTTAATCTTGATTTTAGGAGGGGAAAATGATCATAGACAGACCTGAATCATGGTATGTTTTTATTTTTAGCAATGAATATTTCCTGACGCCCAGTGACCCCGGTTCGTACATCAGATATAATGAAAAGCGTTTAACTAATAAAGAATACATCAAACACTAGGGGAAATGGGTCTTTTTCGCGGACAAAGATGAGATCGCGGAGATGGCCATTAAGCTGGATCCTTATGTTGAAAAGCAATCTATTCCTTGTATAAAATATGATCGCACTCCTCAGAAATGGGCGGATCTGGAGCAATGCGTTATGTGTGTTTATTGCGATGACAGGCAAAAAGATGATATATGGAAAATCCTGAATCAATTTGGTGTTAAAGTCAAAGGCTGGTCCTATGAACGAGAGGTCATTGAAAAATGGCTTCCTGGCGGAATTCATTTAGAACGATGGATCGAACAACATGATTTGCCAGAAAAAGAGGCTGAAAAGATCAGGGCAGAGTCTCGTCAAAAATACGATGAATGCTTTTTTGATAACCCGAATAATATCTGTATGGGCTGGAACCAGTAAAGGAGGGCTATATGAACGCCATTAGACTTGCGGGAAAATTTCGCAAATTAGTAAATGGACTTGAAGAGATCAATTTTAATGATGTCAGCTCCATTTCCGAATGCATAAATAGACTGGAGGATCTTTATCCCGGAGTAAAAGCTGCTATCTGTGATGAAAATGGCGAGGTCCTGAAAATTATTGATATATTTGTTAATGGGGATAATATCCGTTCCCTTGAGGGCTTGTCTTCCAGATTAAAAGATGGGGATGAAATTGATATTATCTCCGCTTTCGCAGGCGGATAGTCCCCAGACTTTTTTCACCTTGGCCTTAGTGTCTGTCACGGAATAAGTATCATATTTCCAACCTAAATCTGAGCGCCAAATGCAACTTTCGTGACATACCCTTACTATAGTGGAAGAGGAAAAACAAAGGTGTTAAACGAGCATGAAAAGGAAAAATATAACCGCCAGTTAATACTGGATAATTTTGGGCTTGATGGGCAAGAGAGATTAAAACAGGCCAGGGTTTTGATTGCCGGGGCAGGAGGATTAGGCTCTCCAATTTCAATATATTTAGCCGCTGCCGGTGTCGGTACGATCAGGATTATTGATAAAGATGTGGTCAGCCTGAGCAATCTGAATCGCCAGATTCTTTATAATAAGAAGGATATTGGGGGGAAAAAGAGTCTTCTGGCAGGGAATAAATTAAAGAAATTAAATTCTGATATCAAAGTTGAGGCAATTGCAGAGACAATTGACAACAGCAATGTGTCCCAGCTTACCGCTGGTTTTGATATAATTATGGATGCAACAGATAACTTTCAAACCAGGTACCTGCTAAATGAGGCGGCATTAAAAATACAGATTCCTTTTATTTATGGCGGTATATATGGTATGGAAGGTGCGTTGACGACCATAATCAGAGGTCAAAGCGCCTGCTTGAAATGCATATTTCCTTCTTCCCCCCCTCCTCTTCCCTGCCAATCCCCTGTACTTGGAGCTACAGCCGGTATAATTGGCTGTCTGCAGGCCATGGAGGCCATAAAATATCTGAGCCACACAGGAGAGCTTTTGCTTGACAGACTCTTGATCTTTGACGGTTTATATATGAATTTTCGTAAAATGAAGCTTAATCGAAACCCTGAATGTCCTGATTGTGGCAGATTTAGCTCAAGAGATAATAAATTTGGTGGATTCGTAAAAAAGCCATAAACAGGCTTGGGGATGAGGAGTGGTTACCTTTTGACGATAAAAGACCTAACTCCTCAATAACTTCCAGGTAAATTTAATCATTGCCTGCATTAAAACCAGCGCCGGTTAAAAGATAATTTAATATCGTTTTACCCAAATTTATTGAGAAGTTACGTAATTAACTTGTGGTAAGTATATCTGCCATCAGGCCCAGTCAATATTGTCAAAAAATATTATATATACTAACAACTTTTAAGATATCTTTATTAGAAATATTATGTTTCTGTGATTGTTATTGCTTCTTGTTCACAGACTTCTACACAGCTTTCACAGCCTAAACACTCTTCGGCATTTACAGGAACGGATTTACCGTCTTCCATCTCATAGACGTCAACCGGACAGACTTCAACACATTCTTCACAGCCTTCACATTTCTCTTCATCTACAACTATTTCATAGCCCATTTTTTCCTCCATTAAAACTCTTTGGTTTAAATGTTACAAATTGTTCCATATTTATAAATTTTGATACTCATTTATTTTATTAGCCGAATAACAAAGAATAATATTCATGTCAAGCCTTTTATCGTTTATTCTGACAAGGAAATCTGCCAATAGAGATTAAGAAAGAATCATCGTGAAACCATAAAAAATACTTGACAAATTAGATAGTTATAATTGTTACTTAAGTAAAGATTTCTAAATAAAAAGGCTGATTAAAAAAATAATCAGCCTTTTTAGGATATTTCTTTATATCATTACGCTGCTACTTCTTCTTTTACAGAAACAGCTATTTTATAAAGTAATGTCAGGACAAAAAAACCAGTAGCCCATATGGCTAATGCTATCATAAATTCAGGGATTAAGGCCAATATTCCACCACTCGTTCAAATGGATTAGGAATAAAACCACCAATAACCAAACCTAAGCCTTTGTCAATCCATGTTGACAGAATTACGGCCACACAAGCTACCGCGAGAGTATCCTCTTTTCTTCGAGTCGCGGGCACTATCAGCAGAATCAATGCAATAACAGCAAAAAGTGCTGAAAACCACATCCAGGGTGTAAGCTTGTTAAATCCGTCAAGACCAGCAAATAGATATATAAATGTATGGGTATGTCCTGGAATGCCGCTGTAAAAAGCGGTAAAAACCTCAAGCAAGAGGAAGAATATATTTAAAATAAAGGCGTAAGCGACAATACCACCCAAGGTTTTAATTTGTTCTTTACCTGGATCAAAATTAGAAACTTTCCGAACAATCAGACATAAGAGAATTAACAACGCCGGTCCAGCCGCAAAGGCTGATGCCAGAAATCTTGGAGCCATTATGGCGGTTAGCCAGAAATGCCTGCCAGGTAATCCTGCGTATAAAAAAGCCGTTACGGTATGAATGCTGAATGCCCAGGGAATGGAAAGATAAATTAATGGCTTGATCCATGAAGGATAATGCACCCCTTTACGTTCAGCGCTCAGGACATTCCAGCCTATTACTAAATTCAGGACCAGATAGATATTTAATACTATCATATCCCAAAAAAGAATTGAATTCGGTGTAGGATACATTATTACATTCATTATCCTTACAGGATTTCCCAAGTCCACAAAGATAAAAAGGAGACACATGATAACTGCGGCTATCGCCAAAAACTCTCCCAGGATTGTTATTTTACCGAACGCCTTATGATCATGGATATAATATGGCAGCACCACCATAACGCCACCTGCCGCAATTCCAACCAGGTAGGTAAATTGTGAGATATAGAATCCCCATGAGACATCTCTGCTCATACCAGTAATTCTAAGGCCTTCGTTAAACTGGTAAAGATAGCATGCGGCTCCCCCCCCCATAATAAGGAGTAAAAAGATGAGCCATCCCCAATATCCCTTATTTCCTTCTAATGCCCTTTCTAGCATGTTAACCTCATATCAAAAAGTATAAATTCGGTTCTGTTCCTAATTCAGGCTTTCTTCTAATTGAATAACGCTCATTAAGAATTGTCCTGACTTCAGATTCAGGATCAGCAAGATCGCCGAAGATCATAGCAGCTTCTTTTTTATCATTGGCAACTTCAACACATTTAGGCTCTAGCCCCTTTGCCAATCGTTCCGCGCAAAAATTACATTTTTCGACCACACCTTTGCACCTGGTAGGATATTCCGGATTTTGAGGAAAATCGGGGTTCGATTCTTTTAAAGAATCATCCGTCATTACCCTGCGTGGATCGCCCCAGTTAAAGCTTCTTGCCCCAAAAGGACAGGCCGCCATACAAAAACGACAGCCAATACAACGATGTGGGTCCATCATAATAATTCCATCATCCCTCTGCCATGTAGACTGAGTCGGACAGACTCTGCAACAGGGAGGATTGGAACAATGATTACACATGACAGGCACGATCTTATGGATAATATCATGCATGGTAAAACGATGCTGCTGATTGGGGAATGTATGATGATAATCTTCTTTCCAGAGCCACTTTACTTCTTCTTTTTGGCTATCAAGATTAGGCACATTATGTTCCCTGTGGCAAGCCTCAATGCATTTTTCAATCAATCCTTCGTCCATCTTGTGGGTATCTATAACCATTGCCCATCTTTTGCCCGTGGTTAATGGAATTTTTTGACTCGACGCTTCCAACCGTCCAGGGGATAATATTTCAAAGGCCGTTTTCCCCCCAATACCCAGCAGAGTTGAAATCCCGGCTACTTTCAGAAATTGTCTTCTATCTACAGCCATTATTCACTCTCCTTCGGTTCTATATGACAATCCCAGCAATAGGGATTAACATCCATATAATTATGACATTGATCACAAAATTTGGACTTGTTAGCATGACATTTAAGGCAGGTCATTTGTAAACTCTTATAATAGATTTTACCATTTTCTCCCTTGAAATATCTTTCGCCATCCCTTACAACCGTATTTCTCCATTTATCTAACAGGGTAAAATGTGAGGTTGTCATATAATCCTTTGACATCACACAAGTCTGAGCCTCTTTAGCTATTTCGGTCAGTTGTGGATTTGGCACCTTGGCAGCTTTGCCGGCATTATAAAAAAAGGGAGACAGAAAAAATCCCAAGCATATCAATAGCCCGACTATTATTTTTCCTCCATCATACATCCTCTTCATCCTCCATTCCCGGCAAGTATTCAGCCCTTAGATCAAGCGTCCTTTTCTTTTCTCCTTCAAAAACCAGGGCATTTGCCACTAACTCATGAAGGCCGCAGACATCAACGCCAGGCACCCAGTAATCCATGGAATTAGGTAAAACTGCTCTATCGATGGCGCATATACATGAGAGCATATTAACTCCAAATTTTTCATGAACATATTTGACTGCGTTGGCCCTTGGCAGGCCTCCACGCATTCGGACTTCCATATTTTCTCCGGCATTTAATCCGGATCCGCTGCCACAGCAAAAGGTTTGTTCCCGTATTGTGTTTGGCGGCATCTCATAAAAATTATTACATACATTGTTTAAGACATATCTGGGCTCTTCCAGAAAGCCCATGGCCCTTGCCGTATTACATGAGTCATGAAATGTGACTTTTAAATGATCATTCCGGCTCTTGTCGAGCTTTAATTTATTATGCTTCATGAGATCAGCGGTAAATTCTACAATATGGACAAGCTTTGTCGCATTGGCATTCTTGAATTTGGTGCCTGTAATTGGAGACACAGGTTCTTCCATAAAATCAGGAGGGCCGTTAAAGGTATCCATATACTGGTTAATAACTCTCCACATATGTCCGCATTCACCACCCAGTATCCATTTAACACCAAGCCTTTCAGCTTCAGAGTACATCTTGGCATTCAGTCTCTTGGCCATTTCATGGGAGGTAAAGAATCCAAAATTCCCACCTTCAGAGGCATAGGTGCTCCAAGTAATATCAAGCCCCAGGCTTTTCAGATAGTGAAAAAGCATCAGATAACCCATGGCGGTAAATGTCCCAGGATCAGCAAATACATCTCCGGATGGTGTTACAAAGAGGATCTCAGCACCTTTGCGGTTAATATCAGGCTCCATTCTCAAACCGGTGATATCTTCAATTTCATCTACAAAAAAATCAAGCATATCAATATAGGCATGGGGTTGAATGCCAAGGTGGTTCCCTGTTCGGTTACAATTCGCCACAGGTCCCGCAATCCAGTCGATATTGAGGCCCACAAGGTTTGTCAATTCTCTTCCGAGAATAGTCACTTCAGCCGTGTCTATTCCGTATGGACAAAATATTGAGCAGCGCCTGCATTCCGTACACTGGTATAGATAATACCACCATTCTTTAAGGACATCTTCGTCAAGATCCCTTGCTCCGGCAAATTTGCCAAAGATCTTGCCTCCAAGGGTAAATTTTTTGCGATAAACAGATCTGAAAAGCTCTGCCCTTAAAACAGGCATGTTTTTTGGATCGCCAGACCCTATAAAAAAATGACATTTATCAGCGCAGGCTCCGCATCTGACACAAATATCCATAAAAAGCTTCATTGAACGATATTTATCCCTGCGATCCCTGAGGCCTTCATCAATTATGTCTTTCCAGTTTTCAGGCAGCTGCCAATCGTCATCTGTAGGATTCCATTCCTTTGGATATGGCATCCCAACGGCTTTAGTGTTTTTTGGTTTTGCGCCATAGCAATATATACCTGGCTTAATCTCGACTGGAGTATCCATCCAGCCTTTCATTAATGGAGGAATATGATTAATCCTCGCAGTTTTTTCAGGTTTAGGGGTATCTGCCATTATTACTCCTTTTTACCACTTTCTGAGGTTGCTTCGACACCCTTGTCTACAGGGATTCCTGCTTCTATCATTTTCTCTCTGAACTCGTCCTCATAGGCCGCATAGGTATGGAATTTGACAGGATAATTCCATGGATTGACGTGCCGTTTAAACCGGTTGTTATTTGCCATATTCCTGGTAGGACTCAGAAAAATACCGGCCATATGCATTAGCTTGCTAAATGGAAAATAGGCAATCAACACACAAAGCAGAAAAAGATGGATAAAGAAAATAACGCCTATCCCATCAGGAACCTTTGGAGAAAATTGAAATAAGCTTATAGAGAGTTCTTTAACGGCCGTAATATCCACCCTTATAGCATATCGCATCAAGACTCCTGTCAGGCCTAGTCCCAGGATTATAAACAGAGGAAAATAATCAGCTGGCAATGAAATATAGCGAACCTGATGAATATAAATGCGACGAACAAAAAGATATGTCACGGCGGCCAGAAGAAGGCCATCGGTAATATAGACACCCGGCATTCCAAAGCCGTTAAATGGTATTATGCCAAGTTGCATAAATCCATCCAGGCTTTCTAAAACATGAACAAATCCGGGTATCGGATCTAGAAAAAATCTGAAGTGCCTCAAAAAAATCACCAAAAAAGAATAGTGAAACGCCAGGGCTGCAAGCCATAGCCATTTTTCCCACTCATAATTAATTTTGGGACCATTCTCATCATTTAGATATTCCAGTCTCGTATTCCTAAATAGAGAACGGAACAGCAAGACCTCAAAGATCATCCTTAAGATAACTCCACCCATACCCTTTGGATTGTCAATCGGATTTGATTTAATCCATGGGAATGACCACTCCTGCCCGGCTGTAGTAGGAATACGGAATGGAACTGGCGAACGGCTCCAGCTAATAACCCTGACCACTATTCCTATCAGAAATGTTGCAATAGCTGCATAAGGGATAATGATTCCAAAAAGACTCCGCATAAATGCCCCGTCGATGGCGCCTATACAAATCCATGGAATCAAAACAATTACACTTACCGCAATTCCGGAAAATAGGATGCTAATTATGAAATTCATATATGACTACCTCTCTTCCAAAGACCAGAATACCTTTCCAGAATTAAAGTTATATTGAGCAGGTTTTCATCCTTAGTCTTGCCCAAAGACTTTATTCTTAAAAGTTTTCTAATTTTAGACATCATTTAATGACGCCAATTTAATCAGGTATCTCAACGGTAAGATTTGCTCTTTTCAACAAACTTCCAACCTGATTTTGGACTTCATTTACCCTTATTTCGTAAAGCTTTTGACGACACATGGAGTATATATCAAAAGCCTTTAACGCCAGCTCATCTATTCGAACATCCAGACTATTTAGTTCATTAACACTGCTATTTCCAATAGACTTAAAATCCAGAGAACTACGTATAATAGACTTTAATTGAAAAATAAATAAAAGAGCATCAGATGGTATAAAATCCTGGACAGCCCTTATTTTGATTATCTCTTCAAGATTAGATGAGACAGTGTCAAAGTCTTCGTCTTCGATTAGCGCGTGATAAATTCCACTAATATTTTTATGGATTGACTGTCCTACCGGATTTGCAAACTGATCTTTTTCTCTGATTAAAAATCGTTGAGTCGCCTCAGGATACGATCCTAGCAGAGCCGAGCGCCAGGTTTTTATAATTAAATCTTTTTTTTCAATTAACTGTTGTTTTATAGACACTTTATAATCTTTTATAGTAAAATAATTTATTTATTGAAGCGCTTGCAGAAATAATTTTTTAGCATTTATAAACTATATATCGCATGTATTTTATCATGTACGTCAAATCAGTATATGGCAAAAAAAACGAATAGCTTTATTTCTGCAAGAGGCTCTATTTATCTTGTCAGCTTAACAAGCTTTCTTGTGCAAGATGTAACATGCTTTGAAAAAGGATATAGATAATCTCCAATAATGTGTCAAGTAAAAACTCTTCTATATTTTCCGA
>DAOWOF010000096.1 GCA_030642205.1 Desulfobacteraceae bacterium
GGTGATAATACCGGGTATATAATCGGCATTTAACCTTGTCCGGGTAGCCATGTCAGTCAGGTGGTCAAGGGTTTTAAGGAGTTGATCGCGGTCTTCCTTGTCATCAGGTAAATCATTTTTACTTAATTCATAACCGAGAATATTTGGGGCTTGAGTAAAGAGCAAAAGAATCGCGCTGACCTGAATTATCAAAAGAAATTGGGCTTTGTTAAACATTTTTTTATTGACCTCATTTTTTTGCCTTTTTCTTTTATGATAATATAGTCATGCAATAAGTAAAGCCCCATAATATCCTGTTTTTTTAATAGTGAACCTGACCCTCTATAGTAAGATTAATCTCCTAAGGGGAGAAAATTTATACCAGAGTCTATTGCATCCCATTGGGCAGAGAATATCTTATTTTGTTGGACAGCATAGACGCTATCTTCAATAAAAACGCCTCTGATCCACCATCCCCTATAATAATACTCGTTCTCGTCGGCAGTGCTTATTCGTCCCAGGAATTTAAAACCATCTTCTATGGTTACACGATAAACATAGAGTCCCGTAAATGTCCTGTCTCCATATTGATTAGGTTTCACTGGTTCTTCAGGATGTTCATACAGGTCAACGGGTATTGCCAAGAGGTCGTTTTTTCGCCAGAAAGTAAAGGCTTTATGGTTATAAAGCGCCTCTGAAGATGTTCCTCGATCACCAATGATTTTTTTATGAAGGAGCTGAGGGTCTCCAAAATCGCTTACATCAAAGATCGAGAGCTGGACACCCTGATACCAGGCAAAGTTATCTCCTTCTGCAATGGCATCTTTTCCTATGGTAAGAAGGTGATCTTCGTCAAGAGGATGAATATAATCTGAATAACCAGGAATCTTCAATTCTCCAACTACTCTTGGATTGATAGGGTCTGATAGATCAAGGGTAAACAGGGGATCTATATCTACAAAGGTTACAAGAAATCCCCGATCGCCAATAAAACGCGCTGAATAGATCTTTTCCCCAGGCGCCAGGTTCATCAGTTTGCCAATAACCTCCAGTTTCTTGTCCTGGATTTCAAGACAAAACAAGTGATTTTTGGCTGTAGGATCCTCCCCCCATAATTCGCCTGTAGTAGTGGCGATACGCAGAACATCTTCATACTCTCCCAGGGAAAACTGATTCAGGATCCGGCCCGGAACCTCGCCTTTGCCAACAAACTCGACTCTGTCGCCACTTAAGTCAAATTTATGAATAATGGTTTGTTCATCAGACTCAAGGTAAGACCTGAGAGGAGTTGGATACCTCCATTCAGGCTTGGCAAGATAAAGGGCTTTTGTAGAGGCATAAATTGTATTCACTGACGCAATCATGCCTATGCTCTGAAACACAGGGGAAAGAACATCAAGATCAAAGCTCGTAATGGTAACAATCTCTCCTCCTTCCGGTTTAACGGGGCAAAAGAAATCCTGAGTCTGCACCAGTCGGCCGCTTTCAATTATATTGCCATCTTTATCGATCATCTTGTAAGTCGGCAGAAGATCATCAAGAACGATTTCATCCATGTCAATGTCGTTTCGAGTTCCACCCTTAAGAGCTGGTTCCGGATATGGTGGATAAGGTCTGGGATATGGTATATATGGACGATATTGCTGAATTATATGAAGTTTGCCATCTGTCAAACGCGATGAAACAAGATCCCCATCAGTTATTATATCTTTAATTATTGAAGGATTGGAAGGGTCGCTTACATCCATCAGGAGCGTCCCGTTTGATGGATTGATCGGATACCACGGCATCATAAAGCTTCTTTCCATAATAGGATTGATAGGAACAGGGTCCTCATCCCAAGGTTCTTTAATGGATGGCCTGTAAAGGATGACCAGGAGTTTTTTATAGAGATACAGCGAATCTACTCTTCCCCTTACTTTAATTTTTCCGAGAATTTCCATATTATCGGAGGGCACGGCCTCAACAATTCTTACGGTATTTTCTCCTGCCACGTACAGATAGGTCCCATCAGATTTAACCTTGTCGGATTCATCAACTCCGGATTCCTGGATATTGGTTGATGAGAAATCATTGTCACCAGGAATATCACCCTCAGGCATGGGCATAGGCTCCGGCATAGCGTCTATCATATCATAAGTTTTTCTTGTCTCACCTGATAGTTGTTTCTTTAGATACTTTTCCAATTTCCAATCACTGGAAAAAGTTGATATGCCGAGTTTATCTTCCTTCTTATTCGGGATACATCCAGCAATAAGAGAAACATAAACTATGAATATAAACATTATAGATAATGTCCATTTCCTCTGGAAATTTAACATAGCCACCCCTCCTTTTAGTTAATTTAATTAAAATCCTGCTGTTTGCCTGAAAAAATTATATTTTATATGACATCACCTCCTTTTTTATAAATCAAGCATTGATTTATATCTTTCTATTTTTGAATTTACTTGTCAAAATATCTATTGGTTAAATTATGGTAAAAATGGTACAAAAACGGTTATTTGTGTATTGTGGTATGAAAATTGATATCCAAGATCAACCTAAAATAAACTCTATGCCTCATAATGAGATAATGCATCATGAATAATGAAATAAAAGATATACGCTGGATACAGCGTTTTCAAAACTTTGAAAAAGCATTTAAGCTTTTGGGACAATCGATTAATATTGATAATCCCTCAGAGGTTGAGCGTGCTGGGCTAATCCAGTTTTTTGAAATGTCATTTGAACTGGCCTGGAAATTATTGAAGGATTATCTGGAAGAGGAAGGTTTTATAATCAAGAGTCCGAGAGCAGCTATTAAACAGGCATTTCAATCCGGCATCATTGAGAATGGGCATGCCTGGATGGATGCTCTTAAAGATCGAAATCTTACTGTGCAAACCTATGAAGAAAAAATAGCTATTGAAGTCGATAACAAGATACGAGATTCGTATTATCCTGTCCTTGCAAAATTATATGATGATTTCAAACAGATGATAAATAAATGAACTACGGTCTAAAACAGCGGGATATTGATAATAGAACAAATTACAGAACCAGGGCTTCTTGAGCATATCAACAGAGTTGGCAAAGTTTTTTATTCAATAAAATCCTGATGACGGGATTATTCTCATCTTTTTTCTAGGGACGTTTTAATAATATTTGTTCTAATTCATTTATCTTGGATTTCAAGGTCTTTTTTCTTTCCTGCAAAAGATGGCAGTGTGATAAAATAAAATAGCCGGTATCCAGTATATCATTATAACGCGGGTTGCTGGGGATTGTGGAATATCTAAGATATTTGTCCAGGGTGCGTGTCCGGAAAGTGCCTCCCTTGTCAAGGGAAACTGTCCAGATATTACTTTCCTCGGCCAGGTCTATCTTGGTCTTCTTTGTATCTTCTTTCCAGTATCGTAGTGAGATGTTCATAAGCTCAATAATAATTTGTCTGATTTGAGCCTCGTTGAGGGCTTTTTCCGCTTGCTTGCGTTGAGCGATCTCATTTACAAGTGATTTTTCCAGTTCATGGCGGAGCCTGCTTAGCTCCAGATTAGCTTTTTCAAGGCTTTTCTGCTTCTTTTTAATGGTTTGGATTAATCCTGCTTTTTCCATTCCCTTTTGGATTGCCATCTCCAATTCATCAATCCCCACTGGTTTGCGAAGATAATTAATTGCTCCCAGCCGCATTGCCTCAATAGCTGTTTCTATCTCGCCATGACCGGTCATAACAATACATTGCATATCAGGACAGAGTTCTATCGCACGTCTGGTTAATTCAATTCCATCCATATCTGGCATACGGATATCTGCAATAAATATATCAATGATTTCTTTTTTTAGGATTTTGAGAGCATTTTTACCTCCCAAAGCAGTATGGACTTTATACTCCAGGCTTTCCAATTGCCATTGGATAAATTCGAGCAAATCCTGTTCATCATCCACAAACAGGATTGTGCCTTTATAATTGCTTCTCTTATTATCTGATAATTCCTGTTTTATAATAAGACCTTCTATCCAGCGCCTGAACGAAAACTACTAATTTTCCCAATTTCTGCGGTTAAAATTTTCCAGTTTTTGTTCAGGCGCTATCTAAGAGATTTGATATCCATCAATCCTTTTATTTAAAGATAACATTGAACTCTGAATAATAATGCTGCCCTGCTCTTGACGCTCATTGCTCACCAAAAACCCAGGGTTTATAAGCTTCTAAGGTTTATCCAGGCTGTCAGAATAAAAGATTGCCCGACCATTATTAGTAATTAATCAAATTAAATAGCAATATAAATTTGACAGGTCTAAGTATTCTACTTATACTTTTTTTTAAAAAAAGGGTAGTCTTTAATCATTTGCCGGTTAAATAAAAAAAATTGATATCCTCTGTATTTTGATGGAATCATTTGAACTCATTTCAAATGAAAGGGAAGAATAAAATTCTTTGCCTGATTATCAAATTTGGAAAAATATCAGCTTTTATTGAAACGCGACTAAAAAGGAGAGATTTATGACACAGGAAAATAATACAGATTTCGGATCTTTAAACACTGAAGACCTGGATACAAGCAGCGTTCTGGAAGGAGCGGAGGAATGGTCTCCTATTGAAACAAAGCTGGTAGTAGGCTCGTTTATTGCCGCGGGAATAGCCCTTATTATTGGCTTGATCATAGTGCCAACCTCAATCTTGCATTGATAGCTCACGCGTTTTTCTTGTGCCTGGGCTGACAAGATAGCCGTATTTTGCAGATACCTGCAAGCAGCTCTTTAAATAATTTATTAATAGGCTCGTAAAAATGTTTAAAAGAAATAAAACAAAAACACTTGATATGACGCTGACCCATGACGGCAAAAACTGGATCGCGTCCAACAAAACGATCAAACTGGCCGCGTCTTCTCTTGGTGAACTGGATCGTAAGATCGAAAATGCCTTGCGTGACGAGTTCGTGGATAACAAGCGTTTAAATGTCTTTATGGCTTTTGATAATGAAGCCATTCCGATGTGGATTCGGCCTTATATGAATCATTATTTCAACCGTATCCTGGTATTGCCAATACAGAGATAAGCAAGGAGAATTTATGTCAAAAATTCAAAGATTCTGGTATTCAGGGATGTTATCAACTGAGGATTGGTGGGCGGTATGGCTGGGGCTTGCTTTTTTTAGCCTGGGCCTTCTTACTTTATTGGGAATTGATCTGGTTGGCTGGATAGCTTATCCTTCAAAATGGGTTTTTAACATGCCTGAAGGAGCTATTTCAAAAAAAATTGTCACAATTGACAAGGCTTTTTACGCCTTGGGCGGAAAGTATAGCTTAACTGCCAGGGACACGTACCAATCCCTTGGCCCCATTGGTTCGATACTGGTAACTTATATTATTTTTACTATTGCGACTGTGACTGGCGCCTATTTCCAGAAATGGGATGTAAAACGATATTTTATTGGCTGGACCTTTATTTTTTTTCTTACCTACCTTGTTTGGTTTATAGGGCACCACGCATTTTTCGCGGCTTCTGCGGTAGATCTGAAAAGGAGTCATTTTCCTGCAATGTTTACCCTGTCCCTTGGCGGTGGTGCCTCATTTATTCTGGCGCTTATGGCCGGTCTTATAATAGGTAATTTTTTTAAACCTCTTGCCCGTTATCTAAGCGAAGCTGCCAAACCGGAATGGTTTATAAAGACAGCTATTGTGTTTCTTGGCGTGAAAGTGGGCTACCTGCCCATAAAAGCCGCGGCAACATCGGAAAAGATTGGTCACGCGCTGGCGGATTTAACACTGGATCTATTCATTGCCGGAGCAGCGGCAACCATTGTGGCCTATCTCATCTTTTGGCCAGGTGTCTACACTATTTCAAGACTTATTTTCAAACTGCCCAGAAAAACAGCAGCGGTTCTGGCCTCAGCGATCTCAATCTGTGGTGTTTCAGCTGCCGTTGCCACTGGAGGCGCAGTAAGGGCAAGGCCCGTGGTTTCTATCATGGTGTCTTCCCTGGTTGTTGTTTACGCTGTAATTGAGCTTGTTATTCTTCCAGGAGTTTTTACTCATATCTGGCCAGGAATAAAAGACCCCATGGTAGCTGGCGCTGCAATGGGCATGGCAGTCAAAACCGATGGAGCGGATGCCGCGGCTGGTGAATTGCTGGATGAATTCATGCGGGCTAAAATGGATGAAACATCCAATGGCACAGTAATATGGCCGGAGGGCATTATTACCGTCAGCGCGGTTATGACAAAGATATGGATTGACATGTTTATTGGTCTATGGGCTTTTTTACTCGCGATGATATGGGTTTACAAAATTGAACGACAGGAGGGCGAAAAAGTTCCCTTCTCCGAAGTGTGGTTTCGTTTTCCCAAATTTGTGCTTGGTTATTTTATAGCATGGTTTGTCTATCTCGGTATATTTTTTGGTCCGGGCCATGGTGGCAGCGCTGAAGGAATGTCTGTGCTAAAGGCCGCTGAAGCGGGGGCTGTGCCAGTTGAAAAGGGCATGCGAAAACTGTTTTTTATGTTGACCTTTATGAGCCTTGGCATCATTACAGATTTCAAGAAGCTGGCTGAGGCACAATTTAGCAAAATGATATGGGTATATTTTATTGCCCTGTTCTTTTTTATCATTCCGGTAGCAAGTATTATTGCCTATCTGTTCCATCATGGAATGACTCTGCCTAATATGGCAACGCCGGGCAGCGCATTGCTTGGAGGTTGATATCCTTTGTATTCAGACCTTGCCAGCGGGATACTATATATAATTATTGGCCTGATTATTGTCTATCTTTTTATTGACCGGCGTAAACGATTATCCGCTCTTACGCCGGAACAATTTCCAGGGCTTGACCATGAAACATATAAAGAACTAATACAACTGCTAAAAACCATATATGAGCGAATGCTCTATTTGGGAGTCTCTTTTTTTCCATTGGCGCTAACTTCGTTTCGAGGTAGTCAGACTGAGGCAAAGCTTGCTTTTTTATTCCTGATCCTGCTTCTTTTTGTTTCAAATATCTTTCCTCGAAACAAGGTTATGAAATTCCTTTATGCCAACAAGATCCTTTTGGATGATCTGAAAAAAAAGGGCATCAAATTATAGAAAACAATGATTATTATTAGGGAAAGGGAGAATGATCCCTTTATCACAAGTAGCCCATTTTAGCTTGTTATTACCAGACAGTAATTATAAAAAAGGTCTGATTTTCTATTCAGATCGTGGCAGTCAATACTGTAGCAGAGACTTCAGGGAATATATCAAGGGTCATGGAATGCTCAGCAGCATTAGCCCCAGAGAGTTTAAAGAAAAATGGTTGGTTATTAAAAAGATAGCCGTATAAAAAAATGTCCACTTTTACTTGACCACTCCAGTTTTTCATAATTTAATCAGATTATACCTGAAGGCTATACATATCAGCTAAATAGTCACATAATCTTAAACATTGATTTTACCGAAATCATTACCTTTATTATTTCAATACCTTGTATCATTTATAACTAATAACTGATAATTTTTACTCTTTTTAGCTAGATCTCATCCAAACAAAATTTCTTTAATATCTTACCTATAAAAAACAGCAATGATGAATTATCTGCCTCGATAAACAGGCGGATAGCTTACTTGTATTTATTGCAACGGCCTTTAATAACCTCCTTTTCTAAAACCTGAAATACACCTGAAATCAGAGACTCTAAAGGAGAAATTAATGACGAAGAAGACAGATAGTTTTTGGATAACAGCTGTAAAATTGCAACTAAAACATCGTGTTTTAATAGCCTTGTTAATGACTATCATTACAAGTATTGCTTTTTATACTATCATTACAAAATTAAAAGTAGGAACAGATTTTTTTGAATTTTATCCACCTCAGCACCCTTACTGAAGTTTCACCGTTTTTGAAGTCTTTCAGATTTGGCTGTGCAATTTCGCATAAATTTTCTTTCCGAAGCACAAAGGATTGGCATGTAAATTGAAATTTTTCAACTTTTATGCCAAAGATTTCAAGTACTTACGATGATATTTTACTTGAGATTCAGCCCTTTTCATGATAGGATATCTACATTGTTTTTTGATATCCCAATGGAAAGGAGAGAATAGAAATGTTTATTTTAAATAATATCCTTAGCCCCTTACAGGAAGCGTTTTCATCCACAGATCTCGGAAAAAACAGGAGTCAATGGTTTACTTATGCCATTTTGGCTTTTATCA
>DAOWOF010000239.1 GCA_030642205.1 Desulfobacteraceae bacterium
CAGATTTATGAGGAGACGAGGGCAGCCTACGGCGATATCGCTTTTAAACGATGGCTTAGTCCTCTGTATATGGGCACCATGGCTCAACCCGACGGCTATGGACGGGTCACAGGTTCATGTGGAGATACCATGGAGATTTTCTTGAAATTTGAAAATGAAAGGGTCCGGGATGCCTCATTTCAAACCGATGGATGTGGATCAAGCGCTGTGTGCGGGTCATTCGCCGCCGAGATGGCCCTTGGAAGGAGCCCTGATGAAATTATACACATCACTGGAGATGCTATCCTGGAAAAAATAGAACAATTTCCTGAGGAGGATCAACATTGCGCCTTTTTATCTGCCGATGCCCTTCAGGAAGCCCTCAATGAGTATATGATCAAGAAGCGAAGGAGCGAGGTATGATTACCAGTTACGTTTTATTTTGATTAACAGGGTTTCCGTTCAGATGCTACTTGCCAACTTTTTTCGATAACACAAAAAATATTAGAGTATAAATTAATGAATAAATTTAATAATAAGATTGCTATCATAACCGGAGCCGCCTCCGGGATTGGACAGGCACTTTCGGAAGAGTTGAGCAAAAGAGGCTCTATAATTATTGTGGCAGACATAAATCATGAGCAGTCGCAAAATGTTGCTGAAAAGATCAATAAACATGGGGGCAAGGCAAAGCCATATCTACTGGATGTAACAAATTCCCTGAATGTCGAAAAAATGATTCAGGATACGGTCAATGAATTTGGCCGGATTGATTACATGTTCAATAATGCGGGGATCAGTGTATCCGGAGAGATCAAAAACATGAATCTTGAACAATGGAGGCAGATCCTTGATGTTAACCTGATGGGGGTTATATATGGCTCAACTATTGCTTACGAGATTATGCGCAAACAGGGCTTTGGGCACATTATCAATACTGCCTCCATAGCTGGCCTGTCCCCTATTCCCATGGCAACAGCATATACCACTACCAAGCACGCTGTGGTTGGGCTTTCTACTACCATGCGCGCTGAGGCAGCAGACCTTGGAGTCAAAGTAAGTGTGGTTTGTCCAGGGGCAGTCAGAACAAATATGTTTAAAGATTATATTGATGTAAAAAATATAAAGGCAAAAAGTAATAATCCGAATTTATCTTCCGGAATTTTTATGGATCCTGATAAATGCGCGCGGATTATTTTACGGGGAGTTGCCCGTAACAAGGGGATCATCGCAATATCGGCCTTGACCAAAATCATATGGTGGCTTTATCGTATTCATCCGCAAATCTGTATCTTTTTGACACGCAAATTATTTAATAGTGTTCGCTCTTCTGAAAAGAAGGCCAATGCAATCCAGGGAAATTATGACTCTTAATAGTATTCTGCCTGATCAATTTAATAAGCAATTCAAAATATATCATGAATTAATGCCTTTCAGGATTGATGAGATCCTTTTGGTTTCAAGCCCTTACGATGCCTTTATCCTGGAGGAAGACGGCAGTCTGGCATCCAGATTTGTAAATCAGTACAGAGGATTAAACCTAAGCCAGCCACCCAGAGTCATTCGAACATCTTCAGCCAATGAAGCTCTGGATATTCTTAGAAGCAGAAAAATAGACATGGTGCTGGCCATGCCTCATCTATACGAGATGGATGTTTTTTCTTTTGGGCGCAAGGTCAAGGAGATCAAACCTGATTTACCGGTAATCCTGTTATCTCATAGCATAAAGGCGATTGATTCCTATTCCAAAGACATAAACCGTAAAGGTCTTGACAAGGTATTTATCTGGTCCGGCAATTCAGACCTGCTTTTAGCGCTGGTAAAAAACGTGGAGGATCATCTCAATGTGGAGCTTGACACCCAAAAGGCCATGGTGAGGGTACTGCTTCTGGTTGAAGATTCCCCTGTCTATTATTCCAAGTTTCTCCCCCTTATTTATAAAGAGGTCGTCAGGCAAACCCAGGCAGTCCTGGAAGGTAGTCTTAATGAGGAACACCGGCTTCTCAGGATGCGCGCCAGGCCAAAGATTCTTCTTGCCGATAATTATGAAGAGGCCTTAAAATTATATCATCAATTCCGCCCCTATCTCTTTGGTGTCATCTCTGATGCCCGCTTCCAGAAAAATGGTATTCTGAATGACAACGCGGGACTTGAACTGCTTTCCCTTATCAGCAAAGAAATCCCTGATCTGCCATTGCTTATGTTGAGCAGTGACCCGCGCAACAGGGAAAAAGCAGAGCAGATTTCAGCCAAATTTCTTGATAAAAATGAGCCTGATCTCCTGGGGGAAATCAATGAATTTTTTCTCTCCCATTTGGGATTTGGAGACTTTATCTTCCATATGCCGGATGGCAGGGAAATTGGCAGGGCGTCCAATTTACGAGACCTGGAAGAAAAGATAGCCAAGATACCAGATGAATCTCTTTGCTATCATGCCAAACGCAATCATTTCTCCAATTGGATTATGGGGCGAATGGAGATCTCTTTGGCATCCTCTTTCAGGAAAGAACAGGTTGATGGGTTTAAAAGCCCCAGCGAAATACGTCAATATATTCTATATAATATCCATGCCCTCCGAAAATGGCGTCAAAAAGGGGTTGTAACCAAGTTTAACCGCAAAAACTTTGACCCCCATATCATGGATTTTTCCAAAATTGGTCAAGGTTCCCTGGGCGGCAAGGCCAGGGGGCTTGCTTTTATGTCCGCTCTTTTACAGCAAAACGAAAACACTTTTTTAAAATACAAAAACATTAGCATCCAGGTCCCCAAGGCCCTGGTTATCAGCACCGATGGTTTTGAGGACTTTATCTCTAAAAACCGACTTCAGAATTTTGCCATCCTGGATGTGCCGGATGAAAAGATTGCCCATGCTTTTTTAATGACAGAGATGCCAGCCTGGTTAGTTAAAGATCTTAAAGCCTTTATAGAGCATGTGCCATATCCCATATCCGTTCGCTCCTCCAGTTTACTGGAAGACTCCCATTTCCAACCATTTGCAGGCCTGTATAGCACCTATATGCTGCCAAATAATCAGCCTCAACCCTCGGTTCGCCTTGAAAACCTGATCACCGCTATTAAGCTGGTCTATGCCTCAACCTATTATAAGGCCCCCAAGGAGTTTTCCAGAAGTGTTGCCAGTCATCCTTATGAAGAAAAGATGGCAGTTATTATCCAGCAACTGGCAGGGCAGAAGTATGGAGATTATTTTTTCCCATCCCTGGCAGGAGTGGCTCATTCCCACAACTTTTATCCTGCGCCTCCCATGAAACCAGAAGACGGGATTGCCAATATCGTAATGGGATTGGGAAGAACTGTTGTTGAAGGAGGCAGGTCGTTGCGGTTTTGCCCCAAATATCCCCAGATCATGCCCCAGTTTTCCAGCGTGGATGATATCCTGAAAAATACTCAGCGCTCTTTTTATTCCCTCAAGATCAAAGATTATTCGGCAGGGCTTGATCTTTGCCAATCTTCGGCCCTTGAAAAAAGAACCGTGGCAAATATCAAAGAAGAATTGCCGGTAAAGGCACTGGCAGGCACATACGTTCCGGAAGAACACCGTATCAGGGATTCAGCATATTTAAATGGCCCTAAGATACTGACTTTCGCCCAGGTCCTAAAATATGAGACTTTCCCATTAGCGCCCATATTATGTGATTTTCTGGAACTGGGCCAAAAGGGTCTGGGCTGCCCGGTGGAAATGGAATTTGCAGTTAACCTGAATCATGCAAAAAAACAATC
>DAOWOF010000076.1 GCA_030642205.1 Desulfobacteraceae bacterium
ATATTATATATGAACTAACAGCAGGTTTGGATCGATCTTTGTCGCAGTATTATTCCTTGGCCTTTGATATTGGTTTTTTTACCCAGATTAATGATGTCAGGAATGATGAGTCAGGGATTATTTATTCTTTATCGGTAATAAAAAACATGAAGCATGGGCAAATTACCGTTAATGGAGCAGGAGGCTGGGATGAATTATATCTGCAAGGTGGACCTCAGGGCTTTTCTAATTATTGGAGTTTCTTGACAAGATTGGACTATCAGTTATTGGAACCTTTAACAGGTTATATGAGTGCTTCATTTCGCCATGACAAGGATGGATCAGATCGAAAATGGGACTCTCTGGAAGGGCGTTTAGGATTAAAGTGGAATTTTTATGACCATCTTTCGTTTTCACTCGATTATTCTTATGCCGAGAGGGATGGCTTTGATGATTTTCAGGTTAATCGGGTTATGCTTATTATGTCAGCTGATAATCTTTACCGTTGGTAAGCCGCTTGAGATGTATCGATAGGCGTAAAAAGATAATTTTGCAATAGATAGGGTTTATAAATATAGGCCTTTATTCATCGAGTTAAGGGGCATTATGGAAACAGTAGATATCAATCAGTATCTTATTATGATCAAAAAGCGCAGGTACTGGATTTTAATTCCTTTTTTAATTGTTGTCTTGGTGACTTTGGCCTATGTCCGATATGCTCCCAAAATATATGAGACACAGACACTGATTCTGGTTCAGTCCCGGAAAGTCCCTGAGAATTTTGTGCGGGAAATTGTTACTAACAATGCTGAAAGCCGATTGATGACTATAACGCAACAGGTTACAAGCAGGACCAATTTAGAAAAGATTATTAATAAATACCAATTACTTGGAGCAGATAACAAAATGCCATTAGATGCCAAAGTAATGTCTTTAAGAAAAAATATAGTTATAGACGTCAGTGGAGGCGGGCGAAGAATGGGGGCCAGCGCCTTTAGCATAACTTTTCGAGGGAATGATCCCCAAAAAGTTATGCAGGTAACAAATAATCTTGCTTCTAATTTTATTTCAGAAAATTTAAAGATTCGTGAATCTCAGGCCATGGGGACATCTGTATTTTTAAATGATGAACTTAACTCTGTAAAGAGTCGTTTATTAGAAAAAGAGGCCCAGTTGAAACAATATAGAACCAGGTATATGGGTGGGCTACCGGAACAATTGGTTCCTAATCTCAGGATCCTGGAAAGACTTCAGGGGCAGATAGATCAATTGTATAATAGTCTCAGGGATGCAGAGAATAGAAAACTATTAATTAAAAAAGGGGCTGAAGATATTCGGGGTGATAGCTTCAATGCCTTGTCGTCATTGTCTGGTCAACCTGATATTCCGAGAGATATAGATTCATTACGGAATGAACTCGTTACTCTTGAATCCAGGTATACCAAAGAACATCCAAATGTTATCCGGCTTAAGAATATGATTTCAAAATTAGAAGGAGACTCGAAAAAAAGAGATAGTGATGTTGAGGGCCTTGACTATAGGGTTGACCGGATAACAGCGGGCCAGTTAAATGATCTAAGTGTTGAGATTACAGGGCTTAAGAGTGAAATAAAGAGATTAAAGGTCAGGATTGAATGGTATCAAAAAAAAGTGGAAGATACCCCGAAGAGAGAACAGGAATTACTTAGCATCCAACGAGACTATAATAATTTACAAGAACAATATAATTCCCTGTTGAATAGAAAGCTTGAGGCAGATATAGCAGTCAGCATGGAAAAGAAACAGAAGGGAGAGCAGTTCAGGGTGATTGATTCGGCCAAAATTCCCACTATTCCGGTAGAGCCTGATATCAGAAAAATAATCCTTATTGGATTTGCTCTTGGACTTTGTATGGGATTTGGGATGGGTTATTTGCGAGAAATGATGGATACTTCATTTAAGACTCCCGAGGAGATAGAAAAAGAACTCAAATTGCCTGTGCTTATTAGTATGCCCATTAATTATTCCGAGGCAGAAATAAAGAGGATAAAAAGGAAAGAATTCTTTACTTTTTCATCAGTGATGATTGTTTTTATTTTGGCTGTTATAGGATTGTTTTACAAGTATGCATTTTTGAAATTATAGCCTGTATATTTATATGGCAGGCTTTTGGTTTATTATGCTGGATTAAGATTACCAGATTCGCACCTGTAATTAGAGGAAAGAATGTACACCGATTTTTATGCTCTAAGAGAAAGGCCATTTTCTTTAACCCCTTCGCCAAGATTTCTTTACTTGGGAGAGGAACATAAAGAAGCCTTAGCATTTCTGACTTATGGTGTAATGGAAAGGAAGGGCTTTATCCTTTTAACAGGGGAGGTTGGCACAGGAAAGACAACAATGGTTCAAGCTCTTTTAAAGAATCTTGATTCCAGTGTTAAACATATTTATTTATCCAATCCTATATTGACACCAGAAGAATTCAGACAATATCTGGCGGCATTAGTTTTTCCAAAAAATACGAAGATAGAATCCAAGGCTGATTTTATTATCAAGTTTGAAGAATTTTTACAGTATTGTCTTAGAGAACAAAAAATATTCCTGCTTATTATTGATGAATCCCAAACTCTTTCATTTGAATTATTGGAAGAGATACGGCTCCTTTCCAATATGGAGTCAGCAGATGAAAAATTAATTAATATCTTTTTGGTTGGGCAGCCGGAACTGAATCAGAAATTGCTTGAAACAAGGTGCCGTCCCCTGTTGCAGCGGATCAGTATTCGTTATCATATCCCACCTTTGGATATGGATAGCACAAGGAATTATATCTTTACCCGGTTAAAAGTTGCAGGAGCAATGAAAGCGGACAGAATATTTTCTAAAGGCGCTATTAAATCGATTCATAATTATTCAAATGGGTATCCACGCATGATTAATACCCTGGCGAATAATTCAATGCTTTTGGGTTATTCATTGGAGAAATTCCAGGTTAGCAGTTCCATGATTAAACAAGTTTACGAAGAACTGCAATTGGAGGGATCGATATTAACTCCCTCAAAGAATAGAACAGAAAAGAGAATAAGAGGGGGAAAGACTTCAACTATATGGTTTAACCCATGGAAATGGAGCACCTTACTGCTAATTATTATGATAGGTGCTGCATTCATTATGTTTTCGGGTTTGGAACCATTTTCAGGAAAAATAATAAAAATAGATGTTTCTGATCAGATCCTGCAATATTTGCCAGATAATGATACAAATCAACAAAACCAGGAAATAGAAAAAGCAGAGACTGATACTCCTGAAATAGAAAAAGCAGAGCCTGATATTCCTGAAAGGGAAATAAATGACAGGGAATTAGCAGTAAATCAAATATCTCATAAAAAACAGCTTCTAAAAGAAATAATTGAAGAAAGTGGTTCGATAAATGCACATAATCAGCAGGAAACAGATTATTTCGATGAGCCTTCATCATCTGATTCTAAAACAGTCATGGTTCAAAAAGGGGATACCCTGAGCGAGCTTGTATCAAAAATCTATGGATGGTTTGACGCTAATCTTGTTAATTATGTGTTACAGTATAACCCTTCTATTAAGGATAACAATATTATTGAACCTGGGACATCGATTGTTTTCTATCCTTTGCCTGAAGATATTAAGGTGAATTTATACACTGTGCACATTGCAACTTTCAAGTCCCTGGAATATGCTCATGATCTATTCCAGGATATGATCAAAGATGGCCATGAAGTCTATATAATACCTGACCATAATATTTTACAAGAAATGGTTTCCAAAATTACTTTAGGGAAATTCAGGAGTTATGCCAAGGCTAAAAAGTACGCTAACATGATCCTGAAAAAAAATATCTCAGATTACGCCAAAACTATTCCGCTTGAAATACAATAAAATTTAATAGAGAGTAATATGGGAAAGATATCAGATGCTTTAGAGAAGCATAAAAAGGAAAATCCATTAGGGAACAAACAAGTATCCTTAAAGGCGATAGAGCGATTGACTCCGGATTCACAAGAAGTAATTGGCGCTAGAGAAATTGCGGGAGGGAGTAGATTTAGTAATAAATTGGTTACTATTAACTCTCCTAATTCGATTGAAGCTGAAAAATTCAAGCGTCTAAGGGCTGAGGTTTTATTTGCAAAAGATCGAAAGAGGCCAAGGGTTATCATGGTTACCAGTGCCTTTGCAAATGAAGGGAAGACTTATGTCTCGTCAAATTTGGCAGCAAGTATTGCTCTTGGTATCGAAGAATATGTCTTGTTAATCGATTGTGATTTACGGCGACCGAATATTCATAATCTTATGGGGTATACCAATAATGAAGGCCTGCATGAATATTTAAGTGGCAAGAAATTTCTTTCAGAGCTGATTATACGGACTAAACTTCCTAAATTATCAGTATTATTGGCAGGCAGCAATCCTCCTAATCCAACCGAAATCCTTTCATCGAGCAAGATGGAGAATTTTTTAGAAGAGGTTAAAGCCAGATATAATGATCGATTTATAATAATTGATACTACGCCATGCCAAGCCACAGCTGAAACAAACATTCTTGCCAAATTTGTTGACGCAATCATATTTGTTGTCATGTCTCAAAAGACTCCTATGGGTGCTATTAAAACCAGCATTCAAGGACTTGAAAAAGAAAAAATATTGGGGATTGTTTTTAATGGGTATAAACAAATCCATGGTGGATATGGCTCATATTATAATAAAGATTATTATAATATGAGCTAATGGCCTGGGATCCCATATTAGTCAATTTGTTCCAGCTCGTTTGCCGAAACATCCTGTGAAAAGCTCTGGTTAGAAATAGTAATGGTACGAGTATTTAGACAATATATTTCTCTACGCAGAATTGTCTTTGTTATAGGTGAAGGGGTATTGATATTTCTTGCTGTAACTCTGGCATCTTATTTGGTTATGGGAAATATTATTGCATTTGAAGTCTTACTGATAACAATGTGGCCAAAGATGATTTTAGTCTCCATAACAACCCAATTATCTCTATATTTTAATGATCTTTATGAACTGGATATTCATACCAGTGCCATTGATATGGCCTTAAGGTTGATTCAGTCCATTGGGATCACCTCAATTATTTTATCGATTGTCTATTTTCTATGGCCAGATACTAATATTGGAAAATGGTTTTTTTTTACCAATATAATGTTTTTACTTTTTTTTCTTGTTTTCTGGAGACTTGTTTATAATCAGATACTCAAGAAAAAATTATTTGTGGAAAAGGCAATTATTCTGGGATCCGGTAACTTGGCCAAGGATATTCTGACTGAAGTAAGCAAGAGACAAGATTTTAGTTATAATATTCATTCTCTGGTTGTTCAGGATGAAGATGAATTTAACGATATAGATCTAAAAGGAATCCCTGTTCAATATGGTTTTGAAAATATATCTGATTTTGCAGATTCAGCAAGTATAGGCCATCTTATTGTAGCCCTGGATGAAAAACGTGGCATTTTTCCTTATAAAAAATTACTGGAATGTAAGATTAAAGGTATAAATATTATAGATGGCGTAAGCTTTTATGAAAGAATTACAGGAAAATTACTTGTGGAAAGAATTAATCCCAGTTGGTTAATTTTTTCTGATGGTTTTGTACAATCAAAAATCAGCAAGGCTTTAAAAAGGATTTTCGATCTACTTTTCTCAGGCCTTATGTTGCTTCTTTTATCCCCATTTTTACTTTTAACGGCAATCTTTATTAAAATTGAATCAAATGGACCCATTTTATTTACTCAGGAGCGTGTTGGTGAATATGGAAAGCCATTTATTCTGTATAAGTTTCGTTCTATGAAAGTAGGAGCAGAAGAATTAACCGGGCCAGTATGGGCAACAGAGGATGATCCAAGAGTTACAAGGGTAGGGAGGATCTTGAGGGATTTGCGTATAGATGAGTTTCCTCAGTTATGGAATGTATTTATTGGTGATATGAGCTTTGTAGGACCGAGACCGGAAAGAGAGTTCTTTGTGAATGATCTGGCGAAAAAAATTCCATATTATAATGACCGCTTTAGTGTCAAACCAGGAGTGACAGGTTGGGCCCAGATTAAATATCCTTATGGGGCATCAGAAGAAGACGCACTGGAAAAATTAAAATATGACCTCTATTATATGAAAAATATGTCATATCTAATGGATATGATTGTAATTTTTCATACTGTTAAAGTTGTGCTTTTGGGCAGGGGTTCAAGATAAATCACCCTTTTTGGCTTTTTATAGAGAACGGAATATGTTCGGAAAAGCCACAAGAATCAAGGCTTTTTGGGTTTTCCGACTTGAAATACAGCAATAATGATTACTTAAAGGTTATAGGGAATGTAACCAAAAGGGCGGAGCTTTGCAGAAATATAAAATTAATTATTTTTAAAGTATCCGTGTTTGATATTTTTAATTAATCAATAGTGAGTTGAGGATAAAATGTCCAAAATTGATAAGGTCAAAAACCAGATTAAAGCCAATCCAAAAAAATGGCTTGTCACAGGAGTTGCAGGTTTTATCGGTTCCAATTTGCTGGAGGAATTGCTTAATTTGAAACAGACAGTGGTGGGTCTGGATAATTTTGCCACTGGAAAGAAAATCTGGAAGATGTAAAAAAAATGGTCCCCCGTGAAAATTGGGATAGATTCCATTTTATCAAGGGGGATATTTGTGATTTGCAAGATTGTCTCAAGGCCTCCAGGGGCGTTGATTATATTTTACATCAGGCCGCGTTGGGAAGTGTTCCGAGATCTATTGATGATCCTATAGGCACTAATAAAGCAAATGTGGATGGTTTCATAAATATGCTGATTGCAGCCCGGGATGAGGGGGTCAAAAGATTCGTTTATGCTGCTTCCTCTTCGACCTATGGCGACCATCCTGGCCTGCCAAAAGTTGAAGATCAAATTGGACGTCCCCTTTCCCCCTATGCTGTTACAAAATATGTAAACGAACTCTATGCTGATGTCTTTGCCAGACATTATGGACTTGAAACAATTGGCTTGCGGTATTTTAATATTTTTGGAAAAAGGCAGGATCCAGAAGGGGCTTATGCTGCTGTTATTCCTAAATGGATTGAGGTTTTAATGAAAGTTGAAAACCCTGTTATACATGGAGATGGTAAAACAAGCCGTGATTTTTGCTATATTGATAATGCTGTTCAGGCTAATATTCTGGCAGCCACCTGCCAGGAGGATGAGGCAATCAATAAAATCTATAATATTGCCTATGGTGAGCAAACCTCATTAAATGATCTCTTTCAGATGATTAAAGAAAGCCTTGCAAATTATGATAAAAGGATTAGCGGTATGAATCCGGAACATGGACCCTTTAGAGCTGGGGATGTGCTTCATTCCCTTGCAGATATTAAACGCGCTGAGATTTTATTGGAATATAAACCAAAGTATGACGTGAGAGAAGGTATGGCTAATACTATTAAATGGTATTGTCAGAAAGATTGCTAATATAAAATCTTGCATTATTTAGAGGCAATTATGACATCAAGCAATGATCAACTTAATATTAACATTTGCAAAAAATGTATACTGCCGGAGACATTTCCCGGTATATCCTTTAATGATCAGGGCATTTGTAATCACTGCCAACGCGAAGAAAAAAGGTTGGAAAAGATGCCAGAAAAAAAGGAGTCTTATCGCCAGAAACTCGATCAACTAATTGCTGAAATCAGAGATAAATCTCCTGCATACGATGTCATTACGGCCTATAGCGGAGGGAAGGATTCCAGTTATACTCTAAAGCTTCTCAGAGAGAATTATGACTTACGTATATTGGCCATGAGTTTTGACAACCATTTTGTGTCATCTTTATCCTGGGATAATATTTATAATGTTACCAATAAATTAGATGTGGATTATATTAATTTCAGACCTCCCTGGTTAATTATGAAAAAGATATTTTCCATGACTGCAAGGGAGGATATCTTTCCTATGCCAACCCTCCTAAGGGCCAGCGCCATATGTACAGCCTGCATTGGGCTTGTAAAAAGTTTGGTGCTAAAGACAGCTCTGGAGATGGAAATACCTCTAGTCGCCTTTGGCTGGTCGCCAGGGCAGGCCCCTATTCAGTCGGCTATAATGAAGACTAATCCATCGTTAATTCGTCAGAATCAGCTAGCCTTGAAAAAGGCGCTTGCATTAACAAATTCCAGGGGCCTGGATCGTTATTTTATTCCTGAAACTTATTATACAAATTATAAGGATCGTTTTCCTTATAATATTCATCCTTTAGCCTTTTTTGATTATAATGAAGATCAAATTGTGCAGCAGCTGAACACCCTGGACTGGAGGATTCCTACGGATACAGATACTAATTCCACAAATTGCTTACTTAATGCTTTTGGAAATCATTGTCATCTGGAACGCCATCGATTTCACCCATATGTTTGGGAAATTGCCAATATGGTGAGGCAAGGGATTGTGGACAGGGAAGAAGGAATTGATAAAATTTATTCCAGGCAGGACCAAAAAATGGTTGAATATGCCAGAAAGAGGTTAGGGTTATGAGTGATATGAAAAAACAAATTAGATCTTTTGTTGTGGAAAATTTTCTTTTTGGCAACGATGAAGGATTAAAGAATGATACGTCATTTTTGGATGATGGAATAATTGATTCCACTGGAATTCTTGAACTGGTTAATTTTCTGGAGGAAGAATTTTCAATTTCAGTGGACGATGAAGAATTGATTCCTGAAAATCTGGATTCTATTGATAATGTGCTATCTTATCTGGAAAGAAAGAGGGCCTGAACTTGCTTGTTGATGTCGAATCTAATCTAGTCCATGAATTTTTGGAAAAAAGTTCAGAAAATTATCCTGACAAGATAGCCTTGATCCAGAATGATATTCGAATTACATATTCCCGGATTAATAGTCAAAGCAACAGATTGGCTCATTGGCTGATAACTCAAGGAGTTCAGCGGGAACGAATCGCTCTGTTATTTGAAAATTCGCTGGAATATGTGGTTGGCTATTATGGGGCACTTAAGGCAGGGGCAGTTGTTTCTTCTATAAGTACGGATATTAAACCACAGGGTTTGGAATATCTTCTTCGACAACTCGAACCAAAGGTTCTAATCTCCTCCTTTCGTTTTGAACGGGTTCTGAAGGCGAGTAATCTTCAGGACACCAGCCTGAAGGCGCTGGTTATAAAAAACCCCCGGCTTGATTGGCCTTCTGAAGATCTTTCGATTTTTACATGGGATGAAACTATTTCAGGGCAAGGCAAGGAGAATCCTTCTTTGTCTATTGAAGACTCTGAGCTGGCC
>DAOWOF010000156.1 GCA_030642205.1 Desulfobacteraceae bacterium
AAACTTGCCACATATCTATGGGCTACCTTTCTATGCAAGTTGGAAATTGCTCCTACCCTTAAAACAAAAGGCTTTCAAGTTGTACCCAAAAGATGGATCGTCGAAAGAACATTTGGATGGTTCCAGTGGGATAGAAGGCTCGGGATTGACTATGAAAGAAAAAGTTCTACAGCTGAAAATATGGTTTATATTGCATCTATTGGAAAGATGCTGAGGCGTTATAAATAATTTTCAAACAGGCTCTTAGTGATCGCATTGAAATTATCAATCCAGGGCATCTGCCCAATAATCTGACAATTGAAAATATTAAAAGTGGAAATTCCAATATAAGAAATCCTATTTTGGCTTCTTTTGCCACAAAATTACTTTCATACAGAGGGTTGGGCAGTGGTATCCGAAGAGCTCTTAAAGCTTATGAAAATATCGAATTTATTGAAGATAGAGATAGGAATAGCTTTAAGGTGATAGTTAAATCTGGAGTGTAAAACGTATAAGAACATGAATATCATGCTTACTTTTAATAAATAGAGGCTTCCCCACTTGAAATAGCGAGGAAGCATAAAATTGGGGGTTGACATTTCAGATTTTCATCTCATTATATTTTAAATTTACAAATTTAAATATTGATAACCTTTAAGGCTATTTTGTAATAGCTTTAAAGGCTAAAAAATAACTAGTTTCAAGGAGATCATACATGAGTAATAAAAAAACGCATCAATTCGAGACAGAAATTAATCAACTTCTGCGGCTGATTATTGATTCGATGTATTCCAATCGGGAGATTTTTTTAAGAGAGCTTATTTCAAATGCCTCGGATGCCATTGATAAACTACGTTTTAAATCGCAAACTGAGGCTGAAATTCTTGGTAATGATACTGAATTCAAAATTAAACTTACTCCCGATAAAGACGCCCAGACGCTTGAAATTTCAGATAACGGCATTGGGATGACCTATGATGAAATGATAGAAAATATTGGCACTATTGCCAAAAGCGGAACCTCGGCCTTTCTAAATTCACTATCTAATGCCAATGCCAATGAATCTTTGGCCCCTGAGTTAATTGGCCAATTTGGCATAGGATTCTATAGCGCCTTTATTGTTTCAGAAAAAATAACTATTATTTCAAAAGCTATTGGTTCAGAAACGGCAATAAAATGGGAATCAACAGGAGAGGATTCTTATACTATTGAAGAAACGACAAAAGATGGTAGAGGAACCACAATCATCTTACACCTCAAAAAGCCAAAAGATGATGAACAGGACTTTACCGATGAGTGGGTTATCCGACAAATCGTAAAAAAGCATTCCGACTATGTACAATATCCTGTTCTTATGGATGTAGAAAGGGAAGAACCTGTTGATGAAAAAGAACAGCTTCTGGATCGTGATGGCAAACCAATGACCAGTGGCAAAACTCAAAAAGTAATCAAGGAAGAGACTCTTAATTCGATGAAGGCCATTTGGCTAAAGGATAAAAAAGAGATTACGGATGAGGAATATAATGAGTTTTATCAACATGTTAGTCACGACTGGAACCCTCCTTTGGCCAAAGTTCATTTGAAGTTTGAAGGAACCACTGAATATTCAGCCCTCCTGTATCTTCCCTCAAAAGCCCCTTTTGATATGATGAATAATGAACGAAAACATGGTGTTGATCTGTATTGCAAACGGGTTTTTATAATGGAGAACTGCAAGGAACTAATGCCGGAATATTTAAGTTTTATTAAAGGCGTTGTTGATGCTCCTGACCTGAATCTGAATGTAAGCCGTGAAATATTACAGCAGGATGCCCTGGTCAGGAATATAAAAAAGAATCTAATGAAAAAGATCTTTGAACTACTTGACGGATTGGAAAAAAATGACTATGAAACATTTTATAATGAATTTGGTCCCAGCCTGAAACTCGGCATTCATACCGATTTTGACAATCGCGAAAAAATCGCGAATCTAATACTTTATAAAACAACTAAATCAGAAGATAAGTATATTTCCTTAAAAGATTATATTGCAAATATGCAGACTGACCAAAAAGACATTTATTATATCACTGGTGAAAATATATCTGCGCTCTTAAATAGCCCTCATCTTGAAACATTAAAAGAAAAAGGATATGAAGTTCTTTTGATGAACGACCCAATAGATGAATGGGTTGTTCAATCACTTCCTGAATTTGAAGGTAAAAAACTTAAAAGCGCTGAAAAAGGGGATCTTGGCCTTGATCAGGATGATGCCCCAAAAAAAGAGCAGTATAATGATCTTTTTGAGTTTATTAAAACTAATCTTGAATCCAAAATAAAAGAAGTTATACCCTCGACCCATCTGAAAGATTCGGTTGCATGTTTGTCGGGTGATGATCATGATATGAGTGCCTATATGGAAAAGATCATGAAAGCAACAGGACAAGATGCCCCTGCAACCAAACGAGTTCTGGAATTAAATCTTGACCATCCGGTGATTACTAAGATACAAGATCTATTAAAACAAGATAAAAATGATCCTAAATTAAAAGACTATTGTAGTTTACTTTTTGATTTAGCTACTGTTGTCGAAGGTGGCAAAATTGAAAATCCATCCCAATTTTCCAAATTAGTGGGCGAATTAATGTCCTCAGCCTTAATATAGAAGTCAGCACGAAAAACAAGCCTGTTCCTTTATAGTTTGAAGTCCATCCCAGATCAGGGGCGAGTAAGTCACTGCCCGGGATGGAGTAAAACCATTTAAATTCATTTTAAATAGTGGGGGATAGGCCGCGCTTCCCCGCCGAATAAAAAGGCGCGGAGTAACTTTTTACTCGGTTTTCATTGTTTGAGCCCAACGCAGAAATGAGAAAGGCTATAACTCTGGCCTGATAGAATAATCTAAATAAATTTTAAATAGACCTTTGAAAAAGGTTTACCTTCAATGAAGGCTGAAATTTTAACCTCAGGAATACGTTAAGTATTTTGAGGATTAAAACTTGGGCCTGACGCCTAAATAAAAAACCTTTCAGGGTCTTACGGCCATAAGGAGACCAGGTATGATCCAGATTAATCAATTAACCAAATATTACGGCGATTTCTGTGCTGTTGATCACATCAATCTTGATATAAAAGAGGGTGAGATCCTTGGGATGCTGGGTCCTAATGGCGCTGGTAAAACCACGACCATCAGGATGTTAACCGGATATTTCAAGGCCACTTCAGGCACAATCCGGATAGATGATTATTCAATTGATACGGATTTACTGAAAATAAAAGATATGATTGGATATTTGCCTGAATCAGCGCCTTTATACAGCAATATGATAGTCTATGATTACCTCAATTTTATAGCGCATATCCGAGGGCTTGACAGGTCAAAAAGTGATGCCAGAATTGAGGATCTCGTTGGCTTGTGTGGTCTGGACAATATAATGCATAAGACCATCAATGCCTTGTCTAAAGGCCTTAAACAGAGGGTCGGTCTTGCTCATGCAATGATGAAGGACCCTGAGATTCTCATCCTTGATGAGCCCACTTCCGGCCTGGATCCTAATCAGATTGTTGAAATCAGAAATATTATCCGCCAGATAGGCAAAGAAAAGACGGTCATCCTTTCCACGCATATCCTGAGTGAAGTTGAGGCAACCTGTGACAGAGCGATCATCATCAACAAAGGCAAAATTGTGGCTGATGATCTTATAAAAGATATGATAAGACGTGTTGGAGAGGAGCAAATAATATATCTATCCTTCCTTGAAGCCTCATTAGATGATGTTAAAAACAGAATAATACCTTTTGATGGGGTCATTGCAATCCAGGAACTCAAATCCATTGATGAGAAGGCCATTAGATTAAAATTGACTTGCGTGAATAAGCCCTCCCTTAGAAAAAAGATTTACCAAATAATTAAAAAGACTGATTGGATCTTGATAGAATTTAGTCAGGAAACCAAGGATCTTGAAACCGTTTTCCGGGAATTAACCAAGGAGAAGTAATATGAGACAGGTTATTCATATCTTAAATAGAGAATTAAAAGATTATTTTATATCGCCTATTGCCTACATCGTTATTTCTGTCTTTTTATTGATAACTGGATGGCTTTTCTTTAGCTCATTTTTTATCTTCAATCAGGCCAATCTAAGGAATCTCTTTAATTTATTGCCCTTGACATTTTCCTTTGTTATTCCTGCCATAACCATGCGATTATTTTCAGAAGAGATAAATACAGGTTCTTATGAAATTCTGATCACACTGCCTGTCACCTTTCCACAGATTGTCCTGGGTAAATTTCTGGCAAGTGTATTATGCCTTACCTCAATGCTGATCCCAACCCTCTCCTACCCCATTTTTATATCTTTTTTTGGAAAATTGGACTGGGGCCCGGTGATTGGCGGTTATGTCGGCGCTATCTTTTTAGGTGCAGCTTACTCCGCGGTTGGTCTTTTTGCATCTGTCCTGACACGTAATCAGATTATATCTTTTATTATAGGCACGCTTATCTGTGTCAGCTTAACCCTGATAGACAAGATGCTTTTTTTTATCCCGCAAACTATGCTGGGAGTTATCGGTTATTTGGGAGCTGATTTCCACTTTAAAAATATATCTAAAGGAATTATTGATACAAGGGATATCCTCTACTTTCTTAGTATTATTTTTATTGGTCTATATTCTACCCATCTTGCGATGCAGGAAAAATCATAAGGAGAAGCGAATGAGCGCAAATAACAGATTCCAAAAATTTTCAACGCTCTTTTTTTATCTGGTTGTTATTGTCCTTTTAAATGTCGTAGGTCTAACATTTTTTTATCGAATAGATCTCACTGGAAACAAGATATATTCCCTCTCTGAATTAAGTAAAAAAGTAGTCTCCACTCTTTCGGAACCTCTTACTATTAATGTATTTTTTTCAAAGGATCTTCCCGCTCCGCATAATAATACAGAGAGATATCTTCATGATTTGCTTGAGGAGTATGCCATAAACTCCAATAATAATTTTAATTTCCGTTTTTATGATGTGAGTCTTGAACGTGATCTTAGGCAAACAGTGGCCATTGAAAACCAGAAAATAGCTAACAACTATGGAATTTATCCTGTTCAAATTCAAGCAGTTGAAAAAGACGAGGTGAAATTTATAAAGGCCTATATGGGACTTGTAATGATTCATGGCGATATAATAGAAAGGATTCCCACCATTACGTCTATTGATGGTTTAGAGTATAAGTTAACGACCACTATTCAAAAATTAAACAATAAAATAAGCGCTCTTTTAAGCCTGCCGGAAAAAATAAGAATCAAACTCTTTCTCTCATCCTCATTAATAAAAGTTGCAGATTATATGGGCTTGGATGCACTACAACTCTCCGAATTTTCGAACAAATTCGAAGATGTTATTAAAGATATAAACAAAAAAAATTATGGTAAACTTGAATATGTTTTTATTGACCCGTCAAAGGAGAAAATTTTAGAGTCTCAAATGGAACAATACCAGCTCATGCATCTAAAATGGCCAGCTTTATCAGAAGGCGCAATTGAAGCAGGCAGCGCATCAATCGGACTTGTAATGGAATATGATGGGAATATTCTTGAAATCCCGATTTTAAAAGTTTTACGAATACCTATGCTTGGAACTCAATATAGATTGGTAGATATAAACCAAATGGAAGATATTATTAATACCAATATTGAATCTTTGGTGGATATCAATGAGGATATTGGTTATCTTGCAGATCATGGCACCTTGGGGACTTCAGGAATATCTGCTGTAGGTTTGCAGCAGGGTGTAGAAACCTTGAACAGTTTCAATACATTGGCATCCCAAACTTATACCCTGAAACAGATCAATATGAAAAAGGATGAGATTCCTGATTCTCTTAATAGCCTTATGATTGTAAGACCCACTGAGCCATTTTCAGATTATGAGCTT
>DAOWOF010000183.1 GCA_030642205.1 Desulfobacteraceae bacterium
AAATACAATCATTTTACTATTTTCAATATTATTTTATTGAAAATAATATTGAATGAGATATCTTAGGATTTTTATAAAAGAATTTGAGGTGTATAATGAAAATTGCAATAAGTGGTAAAGGGGGTGTAGGCAAAACGACCTTTGCCTCTTTTTTAATCAGGGCTCTTGCAGATGAGGGCAAGAAGGTTTTAGCGATAGATGCTGATCCGGATGCCAATCTTGCCCAGGCTCTGGGTGTGACTGATGTTGATCGGATCACGCCTATTTCTCAGATGACTGAATTGATTGAAGAAAGGACAGAGGCCAAGGTTGGAGGAATGGGTTCTTTTTTTAAGATGAATCCCAGGGTTAATGATCTTCCGGACAAACTTTCAGTAGAAGTAAACGGTGTCAAGGTGATGGTAATGGGAGGAGTCAAAAAGGGCGGCGCAGGTTGTGTTTGCCCTGAAAGTGTTCTTCTTAAACATCTGGTAAGGCATATTTATCTTTTCAGGGATGAAGTTATTATTATGGATATGGAGGCAGGGCTTGAACATATGGCTCGTGGCACGGCTATGGCTGTTGATCAGCTTATTGTAGTGGTTGAGCCTGGAAAAAGAAGTGTTGAAACAGCGTATCAGATTAGACGTCTCGCGAATGATATTGGTGTTAAAACTTTGAGCTTTGTCGGGAACAAGATTCGTTCTGATACAGATAAACAATTTCTGCTAAAACAAATGTCTGACCTTCAATTCCTCGGATTTCTGCCTTTTAGAACCGAAATTATTGATGCTGACCTGGATGGCAGGCCTCCATTTGAAAAAGATGCTGAGACACTTCAAATAGTAAAAGAGATGATAAAAAATATAGGAACATCAAATAATGACAAATAGAATTAATAATTTTAATGCTGGCCCTGCGGCCTTGCCCTTGCCGGTTTTGGAGCAAATAAGGGAAGAATTTCTTGATCTGAATGGCTCTGGCATGTCTATACTGGAAATAAGCCATAGATCAAAATGGTTTGATAAAATAATAAATGAAGCAATTGAACGCACCAAACGACTTTTGAAGCTTGGAGATGATTTTCAGGTTCTTTTTATCCAGGGTGGGGCAAGCCTGCAATTTTGCATGATCCCGATGAATCTAAGCCTTGAAAACAAGCCTGTAGATTATATTAATACCGGCACATGGTCTACGAAGGCTATCAAGGAGGCTGAAGCTCAGGGAAAGGATGTTCGGGCGCTGGCCTCTTCAGAGGATCGCAATTTTGCCTATATTCCATATGACGTCAAGGAAGATGGCAGAGCTGCATACCTTCATTTTACCTCTAATAACACCATCAAGGGCACCCAATGGACAAAGTTTCCTGATGCAGGCGGAGTTCCATTGATTTGTGATATGTCGTCGGATATAATGAGTCGTCCTTTTGACGCGTCTCCCTTTGGTCTCATCTATGCCGGAGCTCAAAAAAACATAGGCCCTTCCGGCACAGCTATGGTTATTATCCGAAAGGATATGCTGGACAGGGTCCCATCCGGTTTGCCTTCCATGCTAAAATATTCCACCTTTGCTGAAAAAAATTCCATGTTCAATACTCCGCCATGTTTTGTGATTTATACTATTAGCCTGGTACTCCGCTGGATTGAGGAGACCATTGGCGGTATAGACAGGATGGATCAAATCAATCGTGAAAAAGCGGCCCTTCTTTATAAATTAATTGATTCCTCTGGATTCTATAAGGGAACCGCTGACAAGGATAGCCGTTCATTAATGAATATTACTTTCAGGCTTGCTGATGAAGGCCTGGAAAAGAAATTTATCGCGGAGGCGCTGGAACATGGTTTCGGAGGTCTTAAAGGACATCGTTCTGTGGGGGGCTGCCGCGCCTCTATCTATAATGCGACAGGGATCGTGCAAGTGAAGGCCTTAAAGAATTTTATGGCTGATTTTGAAAAGAGGGAGGGGTAACTTTTTTAAACGCTATAAGGGGGAAAGATGAAACGAACCAGGATTGCTCAATTAATCAAGTCTGGCAAGATTGGAGCCTGTTTTACTATAATGGGTTGGGTCAGGACCAAAAGAGATTCCAAGGGTGGCTTTTCGTTTATTGAGGTTAATGATGGTTCATCTCTCAAAGGTCTTCAAATTATAGCGGATAAAACTCTTTCAAATAATAAGGAGGAAATCCTTAAAATACAAACCGGCAGCGCTGTTTCTGTTACCGGAAAGCTTTTTGATTCCCCTGGCAAAGGCCAGAAAATAGAATTACATGCTGATGAGATTATGATCATCGGCCAGGTTGATCCAGAGGAATACCCTCTTCAAAAAAAGAGGCATTCCTTTGAGTATTTACGCGGCATTGCTCATTTAAGACCCAGAACTAATACATTTGGGGCAGTGGCAAGGATAAGAAACGCATTAAGTTTTGCCATTCATAAATTTTTTCAGGAAAAAGGTTTTTATTATATCCATACTCCGATTATTTCCGGCAGCGACTGTGAAGGCGCTGGAGAAACATTCAGAGTCACTACATTTGAGCTTGATAATATTCCCAAAAAGGATGGCAAAGTAAGTTTTGAGGACGATTTTTTTGGTGTTCCGGCAAATCTTACTGTAAGCGGCCAGCTTGAAGGTGAAATATATGCCATGGCATTGTCTGATGTGTATACATTTGGTCCTACTTTCAGGGCGGAAAACTCGCATACTTCCCGGCATTTGGCTGAATTCTGGATGGTTGAGCCGGAGATGGCCTTCTGTGATCTCACTGGCAATCGTGAACTGGCAGTTGAATTTTTGAAATATTTATTCTCCTATGTCCTTGATAATTGCGAGGATGATCTGGAGTTTTTCAATAATTTTGTTGATAAAACTGTCCTTGCAACCATCAATGGTCTTGCTTCCATGGATGATCAATTTATGACCTATACTGAGGCGATTGACATCCTGAAAAAAGCCAAAGTAAAGTTCGAATTTCCTGTTAAATGGGGTTTGGATCTTCAGTCGGAGCATGAAAGATATCTTTGTGAAAAGGTCTTTCATGGCCCCATTGTTCTGGTTGACTATCCCAAAGAAATCAAGCCTTTTTATATGAAACTCAATGAAGATGGCAAGACCGTGCGGGCCATGGATCTATTGCTTCCCAAAATCGGGGAAATAATCGGAGGCAGCCAAAGAGAAGAAAACTACGATTTGCTTTATGAGAGAATGCTGGCACAGGGCATCAATGCGGATGATTACTGGTGGTATCTGGATTTAAGGAAATTTGGTTCGGCGCCCCATTCAGGTTTTGGTCTTGGTTTTGAACGTCTTGTTCAATTGGTAACCGGACTCTCCAATATCAGGGATGTTATTCCCTTTCCCCGAACTCCTGGCAATTTAAACATTTAGTTCCCGAACAAAAACCGGAATTTTTAACCATAGGAATGCATTAGGTATTTTGAGGATTAAAACATATAGTCGCTTAATTGCCGGATTAAGAAGAGATGAAGATTATTCGAAAAAGTTGCGCGGAAGGCGCAAGAACTGCCGAGGGGCTAACAGTTATTATCGATGTTTTCAGGGCATTTTCCTGCGAGCCTCTTTTTTTTCACTTTAACGCCAAAAAAATTATCCTGGAAGCGGATCCCGAAAAGGCTCTTGCCTTGCGGCGTTCTAATCCATCATATATCCTGATAGGTGAAATTAATGGAATTCCCATGGAAGGAGCAGACATGGGAAACTCACCTTCAGAAGTGATTATGAAAGGTGAGTCTTTTTTTTCCAATAAAACCGTTATCCATCGCAGTACGGCCGGAGTAACCGGAGTAACTGCCGCCTTTAAAAATACGGATCAAATCTATCTGGGCAGCTTTATGCTGGCTCAGTCCTTGGCCGCCTGTATTCTGGAATTAAATCCGGATCAGGTAACTCTGGTAGCCATGGGAAATGGGGCAGAATGGCCGGCTCCTGAAGATGAGGCTTGCGCTGATTATCTGGAGCATCTCCTTACCGGCAAGGTCTATGATCATGTAAAGGCATTGCGGGAAGTTGTTTTTCAACCCACTGCTCAACAATTTATCCAGGGTAAAAATGCCTTTTTGCCCAATGAAGATCCCCTTTTTTGCCTTCAAAGAGATCTCTTTGATTTTGTCCTCTCTGTTCGATACAATAATGATCAGCTGCAAGTATATCAATTGCCCTGGAGAGCCAGGTGATTGCTATAGGCGTTGACACAGGGGGCACCTTTACTGATTTTATATATCAGGTTGCTGATTCATGGGAAGTCTATAAAATTCCTTCGACTCCTTCCAATCCTGCATGGGCGGTTCTTGAGGGATTAAAACATATTGCAGGCCATAAACAAAAAAAAATCATCCATGGTTCTACTGTGGCTACCAATGCCATTCTGGAACGCAGAGGAGCCAGAACTGCCCTGATTACGAATAAAGGCTTTGAAGACCTTATTGAAATTGGCCGGCAGAACAGGGCTCGTCTATATGACCTTAACTACAGGAAGATACCTCCCCTGGTATCTTCTGACCTGCGCTTTGGTATCAAAGGAAGGATACTGCATACAGGAGAAGAGCTGGAGCCCATGGATCTCTCAGGAGCAGCTCAACTGCTTTATGATCTGAAAAACCGGCAAGTTCAATCTGTGGCGGTCTGTCTTCTTTTTTCATTTAATAATCCTGCCCATGAAGAGATAATTGGTGATTTATTGAAACCGCTTGGGATTCCAATCTCTCTTTCCCACAAGATTCTGTCTGAATTTCGAGAGTATGAAAGGACTTCTACAACCTTGATAAATGCCTATGTAGCACCCAGGATGCAGTCGTATCTTGGCGCCCTTACAGGTGGCCTTGAAAAAAGTGACAAACTCTCCATTATGCAGTCCAATGGGGGAAGCATTTCTGCTGAAACTGCTTCCGGAGAGGCCGTAAGGACAATCCTGTCAGGCCCTGCCGGAGGTCTTGTCGGGGCATTTGCGATAAGCCAGCTTGCAGGTCTGG
>DAOWOF010000186.1 GCA_030642205.1 Desulfobacteraceae bacterium
ACCGAGCCTGTTTTATCTTTTGGCATTTATTATTTCCATGTAATAATTCTTTGGATTGTTGATTTATGATTGTTGTCCCGCCTCGGCGGGATTCGTTCTATCTTTTCAATCGACGATCATCAATCCATTCGCTCTATCTTTTCAATCGACAATCATCAATCCATTAAGATTCATGCCGATTCCCAGCGTTTTTTTATCGATACCCATACACAGACCAAGAAGCTGAGGATAAAGAACAGTGGCAAGATATTCGCTATTCCCGTTATTGGAGACCATTCTCTTCTGAAGAAAATCGAATTGCAAATGACAGAATGGACAGGCTGTGCATAGATAGTCTGCGCCTGAATTTTTAGCATCCGACACCTTCTTTTTTGTCAAACCAATCGACACCTCATCATTTATTCCTGTTAAAGGCGCTCCGCAGCATTCCAGTTTTTTGGGCCAGTCAACAGATACGGCTCCGGTTATTTCCACCAGTTCATCAAATATTGTGGGGGCAATTGGATCGTCAAACTGGGTGATTCTGCTGGGACGCAGGGCGTGGCATCCATAATGGGTAGCAATCCTGAGCTCTTTATATGACCCGGACAACCTGCTTTTTATGGCGTTAATACCCACATCATGATAAAGAACAAAAAGTAGATGTTTTACAGCGATGTCGCCTTCATATTTCAAACCGTTATCAGCAAGCGTTTGGTTTATATCCTGTCGCAGATTTGAATCTTCTTTAAGGAGATATTCGGCCTTTTTAAGACTTCCGAAGCAGCATTTGCACAGAGTAAGTATGTTCAGGCCCTGCTTTTCAGCCAATGCCAGGTTTTTGGCAGCAGACAGAATATATGCTTTTTGGTCAATATTTCTCAGTGGATAACCACAGCAGCTAAAGTCGCGGATTTCAACCAGGTCCACGCCTAAATTTTTTAAAACCGCCCTGGAAGAATCTTCATACTGGCTTACCCTTGCTGGTATATTGCAGCCCAAAAATAATGCGTATTTGATCATCTTGTTTCAACCTTTATTTAATCACGAAAACACGAAAGTTCGAAAGCACGAAACAGATAAAGTTTAAAGTAACTAAAGCTCATTAACGGGTGTAATTCACGACTGTTGGTAAAAATCCCCTTTTTCTAAAGTGGGGTTAGGGGGATTTTAATATGTTCGCTCAACCAACACTCTTGAATTACACACCTCATTAACTTAAGTTTCATGTCTTTGTGATAATTCTTTTTTGCTTGATGCTTTTTTTACATTCTTGACGGCTATATTTTTTAATTGAAAAAAAAGATCTGTGACATTTACATTCTGTGGACAGTGTTCCTGGCATTGATAACAGGTCAAACAGTCCCATATCATGCTTGCGCCTGACGCCATTTCAATAAGGTTAAGACCGAGACAGCGCATAATTTGATGCGGCAGCAGTCCCAGCGCTTCTTCAGGTTGGTCAAAACTGCACACCACCGGGCATACGCTGGTGCAGTTATTACAGCTAAAGCAATATGAAAATGTATTGTCTTTGGCTAATTGATTAAATTCCTCGACCTCTTTTCCCTTGAGAATTAGAGGGCTTTGCTTTATCAGCGAGTCAAATTTTCCTGCCACTGCCTGTTTTGCGGCCTTAACAGGTTTATAATACTCATCAGTCGGCAGCTCGTATTGGTTTAAGCCTCTGGCAAAGGAAAAAGGGGAAAGGAGCAGCGGTTCAGGATATCCTTTTTGGATTAAATCCTCCCGCACGTTAAGCCATAATTCCTTAAGATTGATCCCTACAGGACAAACCACGGTGCATCGATCACAATTCGTGCAAAGGCAAATCCCCTCCTGTACGGCCTTTATTTCCTTAGGACTTAGTTTTTCCCCGGCGACTAAGCTCTTTAGAGAAACCATCTTTTCTGACGGCAGAATATTTTCATTGCCCAAAACGTCAAATGCTACGGCAGCGGAGCATCTAAGGCTGCAGGTTCCGCAATGGGTGCATGCATCCAGCTCCATCACTTGTCTTGTCGCAATGTTTGCAGGATGTGACTTATCCTTTTCCATAACAGCATTGGCTAATAAACTTATCGGGCTGGCGATTATATGGAACATCTTGCTGAACGGAAGATAGGCCAGCCCGAAAAAACAGGCCAGTATATGAATATACCACAAAATTTTGGGGCATCCTGCCCTGTCCAAGCTTAAAGCTATTGGCTTTAGAATATTGGCCAGAGCATATCCTGTAAAGGCCCATTTGGGAGAAGAATGGCAGACAGCGCAATTTGTTTCGTGGATTTCACGGCCATGTTCAAGCAGCTTTTTCTCAAAGGGCTCTTTAAGATTGGAGGAAACAGTTCCAAATTCATGGGCCCACAGACTTTCAAGCGCTTTTAGATCCTTTTCCCCATCCACATCTGAGAATTCATTTACCATTCTTTCAAAATCGGAGATGGAGGTAATTTTTATTGCTTCAAGAAAAAACCCGGAAATCATAATGACGGCAAGAATAATTATGGCATAATAATCCATGCTGTTTGTCTTAAGACGGGGCACCTTCAGGATAAAGCGCCTGTATATGGCGATTGCAAGCCCTGCAATTACCATCATGCCGAAAAAATTCCTCAAAAAAAGAAATGGATTTAACGTGGAGTAATATTCGCTAAACAGGGAGGCGGTTATATGCTCGTCAAGCGCATGCATGAGCAGTAATAACATAAAACCTGTGTATATGAGCATATGCATGGCCCAGCGGAGAAAATCCTCTTTAAGAATCCTTTTTTGAAACACTACATCAAGGATAAATACCTTAATCAGGATAAGGATTTTTGCGCTGAAGATAACTCCAAGCATGCCTTTAAAAGCCGCAGTTAGCCTTTCGGACTTACTGATATCTCTGGACGAAATACCAATTTTCCAGGAGAACCAGGTGCTAATCCTGTAGACAAGGCCGAAGATGAAGACAAACAGGGATGTATAAAGTAAAACGTTAAAGACCATGCAAAAGGGCTCCTATCGGTCGCATAAAAAAAGAGAACCGCAAACTATTCAATTCTGCCGGTCTCTTTCTTGCGACAAATTTTTATAGGTAACAGTTCACGGTTAACCACGCCAGGGCGTGGTTGATCAAAAAAATCATTAAAAAAACTGTAAACTGTAAACCGTTACCTTTATAGAGTACATAGCATAAAATTTTGTCAAGAGAAAACATTTTAATAAAAGCTTGAGCATTGCAAGTGTTGCACCCTTTGTATTAATTTAGCCCTTTGAAAAAAAATCGGTAATATTTTCAGAAAGCTAAAGAGTTACGATGTTTTTAAAAATTGATCATTTTATTGTTACGCGCTATGTAAATAATTCGCAACTATTCAGCCACAGATTCACCCCAGTACGATCATCTGACCTACGGGGCAGGCACAGATGAACGCAGATAGGTTTAAATACAAGGAAACCAAGAACATTAAGAATTATATTAACTACTCAGGTGGATAGGCTGAATGCCGTTGGGGGGATATCAGTGATGATCAGCGTAGATCTGTGGCTGAATAGTTACAAAAATTTTAAAGTTGCTGTGATGAAAACGGTTCATAAAAAAGGTTTACTGTGAATTCTGACAGACCAAAACCAAAGGTGATTGTAATTTGCGGCCCCACCGGGGTGGGCAAGACATCTGCGGCCATTGAAATTGCCGGAGAATTTAAGGGTGAGATTATAAATGCTGACTCAATGCAGATATACAAATATATGGATATCGGAACAGCCAAACCGACCCTTGATGAACAGGCCCGTGTCAAACACCATATGATTGATATTGTTTATCCTGATGAATCCTTTGATGCTGCCATGTATGCAAAGACTGCGCGTGAAACTATTATGAAACTGGACAGGCAGGAGGTTGTTTCATTTGTTGTGGGAGGCACGGGATTTTATATCAAAGCGCTATTATATGGCCTGTTTATAGGCCCAGCCAAAGGCGGGGATGTAAATATTCGTAAGCGTCTGAAAGGGGAGGCAACAGTCCATGGCGCAGCCTTTCTCCACACGCGGCTAAGCAAATGTGATCCAATAGCAGCCGAAAATATACACCCTAATGATACATACAGGATAATAAGGGCTCTTGAGGTATATGAGATAACCGGAAAGAGCATATCAGAATACCATGAAGAACACAGGTTTACAGATGAGCCGTTTAAAGTTTTGACCATTGGTTTGGATATGAACAGGGAGATTCTGTATGATCGCATTAACTCCAGGGTTGACGCAATGATTGACGCAGGGCTTATCGATGAGGTTAAGGGGCTTCTTGATAACGGTTATTCGGAAAACCTCAAGCCGATGCAGTCGATCGGTTATCGACACGCAGTTGATTATATAAATGGTCGTCTTTCATTTGATGAGGCCTTATCGACCCTTAAGCGGGATACAAGAAGATATGCAAAACGTCAAATGACCTGGTTTAAGGCTGATTTACGGATTGCATGGATAAAGCCTGAGCAATTGGAAGATATTGTCCGGCTGATAAAAAAATTTCTGGCCGTAACATGACACTGTTTTTGTAGAGTGTATTTGTCGAGGCATATTTTTTATCCAACTGTCACAGTTTTTGCTAAATTTCTTGGTTTATCAGGATTGCAATTTAACTCTAATGCCATGTAATAAGAAAATAACTGCAAAGGAATTGTGGCTATTATTGGATATAAATATTCATACCTTGGCTTAATCTCCGGAATCTCAATAATATCATCTGCTAATTCAAAACTATTGCCTTCTGCAACAACTGCTATAACAACACCGTTCCTTCCCTTTATTTCTCGAACATTAACCACTCCTTTCGAATGTACGGAATCATTGGGAATGATGACAAC
>DAOWOF010000212.1 GCA_030642205.1 Desulfobacteraceae bacterium
GATAAGATTAAAGACTTTAAAGAATACAAAGAGCTGGATAAGGTCAGAGATTTTGTCGAACACGGCAAAATGGTGGAATCCGGGTATGTTGGTATCCGTCAAAAAGAAGAAATGACCGATCTGCAAAGGACTCAGGAATTGCCACAAGCTGACGGCCATGAGTTAAAAACAAGACTAAGCAGACTGGAAACTCTGGTTGATAAACTGACTCCCTTTATTGAATCCGGATTGCGGCCTGATATAAAAGGCGGGGCATACAAGGTAAAAAAGAAAGAAGAATAAAGGTAAACATTTGATATTAATTCTCGCTCAATACCCAAGGCACTTTGTCAAAAAATTAGAAGAGGCTATACAACAAAAGGGGTTGACGGTTATACTGCTGACCCCTTTTGATATTGTCCATAATATAAAGATATCCTATGCCTTGAGTACAAACAAATGTTCTTTGCAGATGTCTTATGGTGCATCCCTTTTTTGTACACAAGACATCAAAGGGGTCTATACGGAGCTGGACACATTTTTACCTGAACTGTGGGAATTTTTTTCTCAAAAGGACGCTCAATTTGCAGCCATGGAATGGCAGGCCTTGTGGCAGAGTATACTGAACAGTCTGGCCTGTTCGGTTGTCAATCCTCCAGCCATGGATGCCTTAGGAGGGACGCTCCTTTCTCCACTGGAATTATTGGATAGGGCAAGGCAGACAGGATTTGAAATCCCAACCATGGTTGTCGTGGAATCCGGCCAATTGGCATCCGAACTCGCACAAGGTAGTGTTCATTTGACATATACTGATTTGGGCAGCGAGCAGTACAGGGAATTGCCCATAAACAAAAAGGCCCTCCTTTGTTATCCGGCTGATGAAGATCAGATCAGAATCAGGGAGCATACTGAAGGAAGGGCAGTTTGCATTATATTAGTTGAAGATAAGCCTTTTGCCACCTTTTGGGATGAAAAACAAAAAATGATAATGCCTTTACATCTTGCAGACATCCCTGAACATATCATTAAAAAACTACTCAAACTCCATGCCTTGCTAAATTTAAGGGTGGCTGAATACTTTTTTTCTGTAACTCCTGATCACAGTTGGACATTTTGTGATCTCAGAAGATATCCATCCGATGAAACACTAAGTGTCCATGGAGATGTGTTACTTGCAAGTATTATTAATCTTATTACAGGAAAAGAGATTTTGTAATGCCTATCCTTGTCTGTGGCCTGAGTTCTGAACGCCCTGTGCAATTGCTCTTAGAGGCATTAAAAAAAAAGGGCGCTTATTTTCTTGTCTTAAATCAGCCAGACCTGGCAAAAGAAGTTCGTGTCAGGTGGAAACTGACCAGCCAAGGGATTTTTGGCCACATGCAGGTGGGGGCAGACATCATCGATATCAGGGAAATAAAAGGCGTTTTTCAACGTCTTATGGGCATTGAACAGATCTCGGAATTAATAGATGACCGGAAAAGCATTCACAAAACACGCTCAATCCTGCATACCCTCATGGATCTGTTTGATATCCTGCCCGCAAAGATAGTCAATCAAAGGCGGGCAATGATGTCCAATAGCTCAAAGCCCTTTCAATCCCTTCTCATCCGTGAGGCTGGATTCTCTATTCCAGAGACATTGGTTACCAATATCCCGGCAGAGGCACAAAGATTTATCAATAAGCATAAGTTGGTTATCTATAAATCAACCAGTTCAATTCGTTCAATTGTCAAGACCATTGACAGGCATGATATTCAACGACTTGAAAAGATGCATTGCCTGCCCACACAATTACAAAATAAAATCAAAGGCTTTAATGTGCGGGTGCATGTAGTTGGAGAAAAGATATTTGCTACACGCATCCATACCAGGGCCACTGATTACCGTTATGCATATCTTGAACATGAAGATATGCAAATGCAGCCCTATAAATTGACAGAGACCTTAAACAAAATGTGTATTGACCTGACCAAGCGCCTGGGTCTCTTGTTTGCAGGTATTGATCTAATGATCACAGATAAAAAGGCCTATTGCCTTGAAGTAAACACGTCACCTGGTTACAGCTTTTATGAAGAGCAGACTGGGCAGCCCATTGCCGCAGCCCTTGCTCAACTTCTTTCAGCTTAAAGGAGTTTCTCTTTGAAGAGATTCCCATAGTTTCCATTGCTACCCAGAGTCCCCATAAGATTTATGATGCCCCGGCCATCGTAACCGTGGTTACATGCGAGGAATTAAAAAAAATGGGGGTTAGAAATTTAGGGGAATATTTTCACCGGATTCCAGGCTTTGGAACTTCAATCAATTATATGGGTCAGATGGAACTGGAGGTCAGGGGAGTAAAGACTTTCAACTCTGAAAAAATCAAGTTCATGGTGGATGGCCATAGTATAAATGAGATCCATACTTCGTCAGTGGCATGGGGGTTTTCCCAGTTTGACCTTATGCCGGTTGAATATATCAGGCAGGTGGAGATAATCAGGGGGCCTGGATCCGCCCTTTACGGCACCAGCGCTTTTTTAGGAGTTGTAAATGTTATTACCAGAGACTCTGGGGAAATAGACGGATTTGAGGTTTGCGCAAGCGCCGGCAGCTTTGACTTTCATAAAGAAACTGTTGTTTTTGGGAAGAGGTGGGGTGAATTTGGAATTTCAGGTTCTTTTGAATATAATGACACCAACGGCGATGAATTAAAAGTAAGATCCGACGGGCTTGGTAATTCCGGAAAAACCCTGTTCCCAAGAGAGGTTTCCGATATCAATCTAAAAGCAAAATACCAGGATTTCACCATGTTGTTTAAGCGCCATGAAAAAGAGGAAGGCCCATATCTTGGAATTGCTTATATCCTTAATGACGATACTAAACAGAAATATACCCAGTATTTCGTCGAGCTCGACTACGAAAGGGAGCTAAGCGACAAGCTCCACCTTTTCAGCAGGGTTTACTACGACTACTACGATTTTGACACCTTTTTTGAGACCATGCCGGAGGGCTCTTTTTCCGGCTATTATCCTGACGGCGCAAAGATGGCATCCTTTTATAAAGATGATAATATCGGCAGCGAGATAAGATTGGGTTGCCAGCTATTATCCAAAAATTATCTTACCTGTGGTTTTCTCTTTGAACGGTTCAAACGGCATAAGCTGGCGATGGAAGGCAATTTGAGCACGGAAACCTATGAGCCTGTTCCCTGGTACCGGAGAAGCGGAAACCATCCCTTAAACTGGAATAAATATAATGTTACACAGAAAATATGGGCAGTATATTTTCAGGACGAATGGGAAGATATTATCAGGGATGTAAATCTTACAATGGGTGTCAGGCACGATAATTACAGCATCTCCGGAAGCACCACCAATCCCAGGATTGGCATTAACTGGAGTATCAGTGACAAGGCAAACCTGAAATTTCTTTACGGCATGGCATTCCGGTCCCCCACTGTGGAAGAGCTTTATAATAAAAACAATGGTCAAATTGAAGGCAACCCTGATTTGGATCCTGAAATTATTCAAACCTATGAAGCCGGTCTTTTCTACAGATTCAACTCAGCCTTTAAAGGAAACATCACCTGTTTTCACAGTAAGGTTGAGGATCTAATAAATAATACGGCCACAAGCTATGAAAATATTGGGGATATGACCGTAAGTGGAGTTGAGCTGGAATTTGACGGCAGGCTGAATGATAAATCTACATTTTATTTAAACTACACCTTTCAAGACGCTGAAGATGATGAAACCCATAGAAACCTGCCGGATGTGGCCGAACAGAAAGGAAATATCGGCGGCAATTTTGAATTGAGCCGATATCTTACCCTGAATGCAAATTTTTATGTGTGTGGGAAAAAAAAGCGGGCTCACGGAGATCCAAGGAGTGATATTTCTTCCTATGAGCGCTTGGACACAAGTCTTACCTTTCACAATTTCTTTAAAAATCTCGAAATGTCGGTTTCGATTTTTAATCTTCTGGATGAGGATTATAAAGACCCCTCGCCGGACATGAACCTGACAGGAATGGAAAGCGACTTTCCCCGTGAGGGAATAAGCGGATGGCTTACGCTAAGGTACAGGTTTTAGGGAATAGATAACAGATGCTTAAATTCATTCAATTAATAGTATGCATCTTTTTATTACTGTTTTCAACCGCTTCTTATGCAAAAGATTTCAAAATTGTTGTCATTGTAA
>DAOWOF010000202.1 GCA_030642205.1 Desulfobacteraceae bacterium
CGAATATTAATACTTGGTAAAAATGGCCAGTTAGGCAGGGAACTTTGGCAAAGAGCGATCCAAAAGGGATTTGAGATCCTGGCCTATGATCGGTCGGATCTGGATATAACTGATTATTCCGGGCTAATCCATAAAATCAGAGGACTGGATTTATCTTTAGTGATTAATGCTGTTGCTTATACCGCTGTGGATAAGGCTGAAGAAGAACCTGGTCAGGCCTATGCTGTGAACAGGGATGGGCCTGCCGCGCTTGCATCAATCTGCCATGAAAAAAATATTCCTCTTCTTCATATTTCTACTGATTATGTCTTTGATGGCAGTAAAGATCGCCCATATCTTGAGACTGATGAGACACAGCCCTTAGGAGTTTATGGAAAGAGCAAGGCTGCTGGTGAAGAGGAAATAAGGAAGCAATTAAAAGAGCATATTATAATTCGTACTTCCTGGCTGTACGGGATTCATGGGAATAATTTTGTAAAGACCATGATCCGCCTGGGAAAAGAACGAGACAAACTTCGTATAGTAGGCGATCAATTTGGCTGTCCAACTTTTGCGACAGATCTTGCTGAAGCCATTTTATCAATTGCGGGAAGAATTCAAAATAATCTCAATATAGAATGGGGCACCTGCCATTATTGCGGAAAAGATAAAGTGAGCTGGTATGAGTTCGCGAAAAAAATTTTTGAAATAGCAAAAATTTATGAAAATTTCAGGGTAAAGGAAATCGAGCCAATATCAACGGCTGAATATCCTGTGCCAGCGAGAAGACCTGCTAATTCGGTTCTTGATTGCTCTTTACTCTCCAAAATATATGGGACAGAATTTTTTTCTTTGCATGATAGTTTAAATAGAATGTTAGAGAAAATATTGAAATAAATGTGAAACAACTTCGACAATTTATATAATGAAAAAAAATATTTTATAAGGGAATACCAATGCAATTTATTGATCTTAAGGCACAGCAATCTCGAATCAGGAAGAAAATAGAAACCAATATTATGGCAGTACTGGATCACGGAAAATATATTATGGGACCGGAAGTTGGCAAATTAGAAGATGGCTTAGCTGCCTTTACCGGGGTCAAGAATGCCCTTGCCTGTTCTTCCGGAACCGATGCCCTTTTATTGGCCCTTATGGCTTATGAAGTAGGGCCTGGCGATGCTGTTTTTACTACCCCATTTACTTTTATAGCTACAGCGGAGATGATTTCTCTTTTGGGCGCTACTCCTGTTTTTGTGGATATTGATCCTGAGACATTTAATATTGATCCACATAAATTAAATCAGGCAATTAATGATTTAAAAAATAAAGCAAAACAATCAGGCCTGAAGCCAAAGGGTATTATTGCCGTGGACCTCTTTGGGCTACCAGCCGATTATGACACGATCAATCCAATCGCAGAAAAAAACAACCTATTTGTTATTGAAGACGCTGCACAGTCCTTTGGAGCTGAGGCATAAGGCAAAAAGGCCTGCTCTCTGGCAGAAATAGCCTGCACTTCTTTTTTTCCAGCCAAACCATTAGGCGGATATGGAGATGGCGGAATGTGTTTTACTGATGATAATACCCTCCATTCTATCATGCAGTCTTTAAAAAACCACGGTCAAGGGAATCATAAATATGATAACGCGCGGATTGGTATCAATGGACGTTTGGATACCCTTCAGGCAGCAGTTCTCCTGGCTAAGGTCGAAATCTTTTCCGAGGAGATTGAACTACGTCAGCAAGTTGCTAAATATTACTATGAACTTTTATCTAAGAAAACGAACCTTGTTTTGCCACAAATACCTGACGGATTACTTAGCGCCTGGGCCCAATATTCCATATTAGCCACAGATGAAGAACACAGGGCGAGCCTGCAAGGCACATTAAAAGAAGCAGGTATACCTACTGCTATTTATTACCCAAAACCACTTCACCTCCAGACCGCCTTTTCCAGTTTAGGTTATGGTGAAGGATCATTTCCTGTTTGTGAGGATTTCGCCTCGCGTATATTCAGCCTTCCTATGCATCCCTATTTGACCAGGGAACAGCAAGAACAAATTGTTGCAGCATTCTAGATTCGTGTTATTTATATAATATCGCAAAGATAGCCCTCATTCCCGCATTCGCGGGAATGACATCGCTGGCATCCTACTTCCTTTCATATCAAATACTTGATGCATAATACTATAGTTCAAGAAAAAAATTAGGGTTTATCTCCAATTTTTATTAAACATTATAGAGGATGGAGTTTATGGATAATTTAGAGCATCGAAGCAACTTTTTATCAACCCCTGCAAAAATTCCTCAGGTTGCAGTTGTGGGTTCAGGGTATTGGGGAAAAAATCTTGTGCGTAATTTTTATCAAATAGGAGCCTTGAAGGTAATTTGTGACAAGGATACCAGTCTGCTCGAACGATTCAAAGATCAGTATCCACAAGTTGAAACCTGCGTTTTATTAAATGATGCGCTTTCGCGAGATGATATTGACGGGATTGTAATTGCCACCCCTGCGGAGACACATTATAAATTGGCAAGAGAGGCCCTTTTTGCCGGAAAGCATGTATATGTAGAAAAGCCCCTGGTGCTCAATGAGGAAGAAGGAACAGACCTTATTCGTTTGGCTAAAGACAGGAATCTGATATTAATGGTGGGGCATCTCCTTCAATATCACCCTGTTTTTTTGAAACTCAAGGAACTGGCTTTTAATGGTGATTTGGGACGCATCAATTATATTTATTCCCATCGTTTAAATCTGGGAAAAATACGTCGGGAAGAAAATATTCTGTGGTCATTTGCTCCCCACGATATTTCCATGATTTTGACTCTCGCCGGGGATGAGCCGGAAAGTATTGTCGCAACCGGTGGCAATTATCTCCATCGCAAAATATCAGATATAACCAGCACTCATATGGAGTTTAATTCCGGACTGCGCGCTCATATCTTTGTTTCCTGGCTTCATCCCTATAAAGAGCAGAAACTTGTAGTTGTGGGCGATCAAAAAATGGCTGTTTTTGATGATACCAAACAATGGCAGGACAAGTTGATTTTATATCCTCACAAGATTATATGGGAGCATAATATACCCATTCCTAAAAGGGCTGAAGCAGAAAGAATTGAGCTTCCTGAAGATGAACCTCTGGCCCTTGAATGCAAACATTTCCTGAATTGTATCAAGACTGGCGCAAAGCCGTTTACTGATGGAGATGAAGGCTTGCGTGTCCTTAAAATATTAAACGCCAGCCAGGCATCTCTGGATCAGAATGGAACGAAAGTATATCTTGACCAAGAGAATAAAGAAGCGAGCGCTGCATATATAAATACAGTTGCGCCCTTGACTCAGACAAAGGCGCCTATTAATGCAATTGAATCAATTGCAAAATCCAGTGATTATTTTACACATCCAAGCGCTGTGATTGATGATAGTTCATCTGTTGGCCAAGGCTCTAAAATTTGGCATTTTTCTCATATATTAAAAGGATCAATTATAGGTGAAGACTGTAATATAGGACAGAATGTGGTTATCGGGCCGGATGTAATAATCGGGAAAAAATGTAAGATCCAGAATAATGTTTCTGTTTATAAGGGAGTTACGCTTGAAGACAAGGTCTTTTGCGGGCCATCAATGGTCTTTACAAATATCAATAATCCACGGGCAGAAATTGCTAAAATGGATCAGGTTAGACCGACTATGGTAAAGGAAGGCGCGACTATTGGGGCCAATGCCACTATTGTTTGCGGGACGACTCTTGGACGATATTGCTTTGTGGGCGCTGGAACTGTAGTAACAAAAAATATCCCTGCTTATGCGTTAGTAGTGGGAAATCCCGCGCGGCAAATAGGCTGGATGTGTGAATGTGGAGAACGCCTTACAGATGATCTTGTTTGTCTTTCCTGTCGTAAAAAATATCAAGGGAAAGAAAATGGGATAGAAATTATGACACAAATACCTCTGCAGGCAAACAGGTAAGATATCTCTACTCATTGAATCTGATATTATGAAAATTATTACTATAATAGGAGCCCGCCCCCAATTTATAAAGACCTCAATGGTATCTCGTGCCATTGGCGATTATAATAAAAATCCAAAAATGCCCCATCATTTTATTTCGGAAAAGATTCTCCATACAGGCCAGCATTATGATTATCAAATGAATGCTGTCTTTTTTGAACAAATGCGTATACCTGAGCCTGAATATATCCTGGATATAAATGGATTGCCCCATGGCGCCATGATTGGCAGGATGTTGGAAGAAATAGAAAAAATTCTAAAGAATGAATGCCCTGATATGGTGATGGTCTATGGAGATACAAATTCAACCCTCGCAGGCGCCTTGGCGGCAGCAAAGATGCATATACCAGTGGCGCATGTGGAAGCGGGTCTGCGATCCTTTAATCTCAAAATGCCAGAAGAGATTAACAGAAAATTAACTGATCATATTTCAACCCTGCATTTTTGTCC
>DAOWOF010000215.1 GCA_030642205.1 Desulfobacteraceae bacterium
CCAACCATATCCACTATCATTTCAATCATGCTGCCCATCATTGGTATCTTAAACATCATATCATATAATCCTTGAGGCAGCATAGGTATGAATACATAATTTTTGCCAAGATATGGATTACCCCATGCGTCTATTAAATTAGGATTTCGATGAGGTATAAAAGAAAAAGGATGATCAATATCAAGAAGCAAGGTGGACCCTTTAAGCAAGTCCGACATTTCTCCCATCATTGGCGCGAGTTTATCCAGATGTATTCCCGGAATCAGACCCATGCCGCCTGCCATATAATTTTTCAGGAAGCTCTGCCATGCCTCAACGCCAGCCTCCATATTCTCCGGCTCACCAACACCTATCAACATTACTCCTACTCTTTGGCTATTGGAAACAACGTCCGTTGATTCCGGCTCACAGCCACTTATGGCTATAAGCATTGCCAAAATCCATAATCCTATCAAAAAATGAAGTCCTTTTCTTTTAATATTCATGACGTTAGGCCTCTTCTTGTTAATTTTAATATTTTTCCCATCCACTACCTTCTTTCATCGTTTTTAACTGCCTTAAAGTATTTATGGTTCCTCCTTTAATTTATTAAAAGTGATTAGGTTGATATTCACTAACCTTTTTGACGAATAAACAATATTTATTGATATCTATTTTTTATAGAGTTATCTAAGCTTTTTTTAAAAGTCAAGCCTTTTTTGAAGGATCTATTTTCCTTATGACTAATAAAAGATTATCCTGTCCTGAATATGACAAAGTCAAGCCATGAGCGCTGCGAAAGCTGATTGGAATATTGAGAGGTTCCAGGGGAGGTCTGAGAGAGATTAAGTTGCACAGTAGTCAATAAAAATGTTTCTGGTATCAGGCAGCAAATATATAGAGGATCAAAAAGTAAAAATAAAATTCGAAGATGTTAATTCCTGCATAAGTCAAAATATGGCTCTGTCTTTTTTTCTTGACGTATAATATTATTTTATCATAAGGTCAAACAGGATAGAAATTATTGTTTCTTATCCTAACTAAAAAATTTAAATTTATCTAATCCTCAAATATTATTTAATAGATTTGTACAAAGTCCATTGACAGGCAAATGGCGGGTCGGCCCGGATCTCTGGTATGGATAAAACTATTTGAATTTATTTTAAATACCAGGATAATGGCAGAACTCCCACGTCAAGTAAAAAGGCGCTAAATGACATTTTACCAGGTTATTATTAGATTAGTTCGGGGAAATATACTTTTCCAAACTAATCTTTTATTCTTCCTATGCCTTCAAAGAATTAAAATCTACTAATTAGTATCATAATAATGTCTATTGAATACAAGGCAGTAATAAACCAACTTTATTCAATTTTTGAGCATCCCTTAAAAGATGTTGAACCAGACATGACTCATCTTGAAATAATACCAACTAATATAAGTCAATTGCCCGGAATTTATCTTGAATTACGAAAAATTACACTCAAAAATTCAGGTATAGGAAATTTTATTGGCTCTCATATCTCATCGGCAGTTGAAACCGGGCCTGAAATATCCGGCCAAAAATACGAAATTTGGGCCATGCTTGAAATTTGGGTTAATAACTCTGATACAAATTCAGCTATACAAAATATTTCTTTATTAACAGTAAAGGCTATCGAAATTATCCTCAATGAAACTATCGAATTTCGTAAAAAAGGGATTAACAGTCTAGAAATAATAGATACTAATGCAATTGAATCCGGTTCCTTAAATGGCCTCATCCCTCAAATGGCTGATACTATAAAAAAAACAATTAATTTAAAATTCAGCTATGAAACAATAAAAGCTGAACTCTTTAATCTTATTAAAGATATTGATGTAAATATTTCAACTCAATAGTTGATGGCATTATCAATGAACATTTTTATTCAGTAACCGACAATTAAAAATTGTTGAATAATTTTTCGTTTGGATCCGGAGTAGATTCGGATCTTTTTACGAAATCATTAAAATCAAGAGGAGGAGGGATTAAGATGACAGAAACATTTGGAGACATTGTAATCCCAGGTGTTTATATTGAGGTTAAAGACGAGGGTCTGATCAGAGCAGGAGCAGTGTCAATAAGTAATATCGGGATAGTTGGCACAGCGGAAAGCGGTGATGATTTTTCAGTCAGGCTTATTTCAACCTTTGATGAGGCCACAGATTATTTTGGCGCCATAGCCGGCACCAGCCTTGTCAGGGGATTAAAAATCGCGTTTGATAACGGCGCTAAAACCATTTATGCCGTCAAGATTCCATCAGCCGATATTGATAATTATGATAAGGGTCTTGAGGCGCTTCTGACAAAAGATGTGCATATAGTTGTCACACCAGGAGCCAGCGTAAATGATATTCTCGCGAAAATGCAAACTCATGTTGAAAAAGCTGAGAACGAGCAACGGGAACGGATAGGAATTGTCGGCGCATCAAAGACCAGCGCTCAACCGGAAAACCTTGTTGGCCTTGCGAGCAATGACCGGATAATACTTGTGACTCCCGGGCTTATGATAAGAAAAGGCAAGGATCTAACGGAATATTCAGGATCTTACACATCATGCGCTGTTGCAGGGCTTATTTCCAGCCTTCCCCCGCATTTCAGCCCTACAAACAAAACTTTAAATATTGAAGGAATTACCCTGGAATATAATTACGCGGAATTAAAGGCATTGATCCAGGGACAGGTATTAGCGCTTGAAAAAAAATCAGGTTACAGGATTGTGCGCGGCGTCACAACTGATTCCGGAGCATGGAAACAGATTACAACCAGAAGGATAGTTGATTATGCCAAATATGGAGTTAGATCCGGAGCTTTGCCATATATTGGAAAATTAAATAATGAGAGAGTGCGGAAATCTCTGACAGCAACCCTTGACGGGTTTCTGTCTGTAATGAAGCAGGATGAAATGCTTATAGATTATTCACTGGAAGTAACGGCCAGCAGGGATGATGAGATTGCCGGCAGATGCATTGTTATAATGACATTAATGCCAACTTTCAGCATAGATTATATCAAAGTCTCCATTTACCTTGGATGATAATTTGAGTCAAATGCAAGAGATGATAATCCATTCAGGAATGGACAGTCTCCAGGCATCAGGAGGATTAAAATAGATGGCAAATACAAATGTTTTCAGAGGTTCAGATGCTGCGATTCTTCTTTCCGTTGACCAAACATCTGAAGGAGTAAAAGCAGAAGGAATTATAGATGAGTATGCTCTTACTACTGTAGGCCGCGCGACAAATATTGAGATACGAGTTGAATCGGAACTAAAGGCATTTCATGAACTTGGCCAGCGATATGCGACAGAATTAAGGCCCGGGAATATTAACATACATGGATCAATGGAAAGGGCCAACATAAATGGGGCATTATTGAAGCTCCTTTTAGGAGAAGCCGCGGCTACAAGACCTCCTGGCACATGGGTGCAACCCTCTTTTAACATCGTTCTTGATCTTAAAAACCCTGCTATTGAAAACTCAAGCAATACCGTAACTCTTTATGGTGTTAAATTCAAGAATTGGTCATATTCAATTCCTGAAGATGATTTTGTCATGGAGAAAACCGAATTCATGGCCTTATGGATAGGCGTTGAAGATAAGGGTTGAAATGTCTGATCAATTCCTGACAGCAGAAGAGCTTCTTGGTGGAGCAGCTATTACCCAGGAAATAATAATTCCTCCTGAAATACTTAAAAGGGAAGATGGCAGCAATGATTCAGGCTACAACAAGATTGTCATTCGTCCTCTTACCTTAAAGGATATTCAGGAACTTTCCCGCGCGACTAAAGAAGACAAGACATTGGTATCTTCATTTATGATTCATAGAGCTCTGGTAAATCCCCGATTAAGTCTGGCTCAGGCAATGTCTCTTCATGGTGGTCTTGCAGAATTTCTTGTGGAATCTATTAATATTATCAGCGGCCTTAAAACTGATAGGGATATGATCTCGGACCTTGTTCAATCTCCCCTCGTTAAAGTATGTTTCATCATGGCAAAGGAATTCGGATGGACACCTATGGAAGTTTCTGAAATGACCATGGGGCAAGTTCTTTTATATCTTGAGACCCTAAACCAGAATGGAAATGATAAATCATAATTCATTTTTTAAGCC
>DAOWOF010000176.1 GCA_030642205.1 Desulfobacteraceae bacterium
CCCGAGCATGTTGTTATAGTCATGCGCGATACCACCTATGAGTTTGCCTAAAGCGTCCATTTTTTGGCTGCGCCGAAGTTGTTCTTCCTGTTGCAAACGATCAGTTATATCATGATAAGCGCCTATCATTCGAACGGGTTTATGATCATTTGACCATGATATCACCTTGCCACGGTCCAATACCCATTTATAGGATCCATCCCTGCAAAACACCCGGTGTTCATTTTCATAATAAGGTGTTTCGCCGAAAAGATGCCGTTTCAGATCGGCATTATACTGTGCCTTGTCATCGGGATGAACGCGCTTTCTCCACTCATGCGGTGTCTCATCCTCTTTGTTGTCTCCATAGCCAAGGATTTCCTTTCCACGAGGTGAAAGGAAAATCTTATTGCTCTGAAGATTCCAATCCCATACGCCAGACCTGGTACCTTCCAGCGCGAATTGCCAGCGTTCCTCTGATATGCGGATTTGTTCTTCAGCTTTTTTACGCTGGACAATTTCGTGTCTTAGTTCTTTGGTTTGTTCTTTGACCCGTCTCTCTAAGTGATTTTTATAGTCTTCCAGCTCATTTTCAACCTCTTTGGCCTTAATGACATTAGTTATTATTAAGGGTAATAGTCGTAGATAATTAGCCTCAAAATCCTTGACTAAATAATCGGATGCGCCTAGCTTTATGGCTTTAACCGCAATTTCGACATCACCAGCGCCTGTAATCAAAACAAAAGGCAGTCTTGCAGGGATATATTCAAATAAATCGAATGCTGTGCCATCCCCTAAATTATGATCCAGCAAAATTACATCAAAATCCTGATCAATCTTCAATATCTCCCGTGCCTTTGCCACTGAGCCGGCGATATTATAGTCGTAGGGTAGGTGCTGATGTTTAACAAACTGTTTAAAACTCATTTGGTCAATCAGATCATCTTCAACCATCAGTAGTTTTATTTCCTTGTTTTCCATCTCTCTACCTTTCGCAGTTCTACGGCTGTTCACTCAATGTCCAATAAATATCAATGATATGCAGAATACCTATAAATGCTTTAGAGTCAGTAGGTTTAATAATATATCCGCATATACCCAAACCAAAGGTTTCAAGCTTGTCCTGCTCCTCTTTTGACGAGGTAAGCACCACAACCGGCAACACTTTAAGCTGCTTATTTTGTTTAATAATCCTTAAAAACTCTATCCCGTTCATCCTGGGCATATTAATATCCAGAAGGATAAGACATGGCCTTTTATTCCTGGCATTATTTAAGTATTCGAGACCCTCTTCGCCGTTTTCACAAACTATAATCGGGTTGGTTATTTTAAGTTCTTTTAATGCCCGCTTGACACTCATTACATCAATTTGATCGTCTTCAAGCAGTAATATCGGATTATTATTTTTCATTCAGTTCTTCCTTTTTTTGGTATTGTAAAGAAAAATCTGCTTCCCTTGTCTGCTTCAGATTCCAGCCATATACGTCCCCCCCAGTTATTAATTATCTTTTCTACCAGGGCAAGGCCGATTCCTGTGCTGTTGCTTTCATCCTTTGGTTTTAAGGTCTGAAACATTTTAAATATCTTTTTCTGATATCGTTCCTCTATTCCCGGGCCGTTATCAGCCACACAAAATTGCCAGGCATTTTCCTTATCAATGCAGCTGATATTAATCTCACCTGTTTTTTTATCCATATACTTGACTGCATTATCAATAAGATTTTGAAGTACCTGAAAAAGCAAGGTTTCTTCGCGCTTAATGACTGGCAGGACGCCTTTAATCCTAAAGGCAATAGATTCCGGAATAGCAATAAGTTCAGCTACCTCTTTAACCAGTTTGTTTAGATCCACCCGTACAGAGACCTCTTTAATACGCCCAACCCTGGAGTATTGCAAAATACCCTCGATCATAGAGTGCATCTGCCTGGCGCGTTTCTGGAGCAAACCAAGTAACTCACGCCCCTCTTTATCAATCTGGTCATTATAATCATCAACCAGCCAGGTGGAAAGCTGAATAATACCACGTAAAGGGGCTTTTAAATCATGGGAAACTGCATAGGCAAAATCTTTGAGTTCTTCATTAATCTTGTTGATTTCTTTGGTGCGTTCTTCTACCCTGAACTCCAGATCCTGATTCATAAGATTCATGGATTCATTGGCATGTTTGATATCTCGTAACAAGGCTGCGTTTTGAAGGGCAATGGCCGCCTGTGTTGTCAGCAGGCCGGCTAGTTCCACCTGTTCATCGGAAAAAACAGCTTTTATCAGGTTGTTTTCCAGATAAAGCACACCCAGAACCTGTTTCTGGATTATAAGGGGAAGACAAAGCACAGACCGTAATTTTTCTCTTTGCACGACTTCATCTGAAATAAAATCTTCCTCTGCACCCGCATCCTTTAAAAGGATCATTTTCTTTGTCCGAAAAACATAACGGGCAATTCCCATGCTCAATTTACTGATGGAAAATTCCGGATCTCCCTTAATTTTAAGAATAACCTCTTCTTCCTTAATACCCGACACATGGGGAACTAAAATATCTCTTTCGACAATCAGAAGATAGCCTGTTTTGGCCCCCAGTCTTGCCATAACCAATTTCATGATTATTGCAAGGAGTTTATTAAAATCCAGTTCACCTGTAATGGCTTTTACCGAATTAAGCAGATAGTCATAGTCTAATGTTTTATATAGTCCCTGCTCCTGATCAATCTTTTTCTGTTCTTTTTTAAGGAGGGCTTTGCCTGATGGGAGGAGACCGGAATTATACAGATGAGCTTCCTTATTTAGCGCGCCACAATCCTGATAGAGCAAAATGGCAGTATTTCGATAAGTTTTAGCAGAAAAATGATTTTCTTTTTCCAGATACTCCCCTAATTGCTCATTTAAAAAGGCTTCCTAAAACAAATATTCTTCCCCATGGGCAAGATCAATAGCATCCAGATAAGCAATCCGGGTCTGTCTTGAATCTCCCTTAAGAGCTATGGTTTCTGCCTGCATTAAAGCAAGATAGGGCCTCAAAATTGGGCCATGGTCTGCCCAATTTGTAACTTTTTTCAGATAATCATCTGTGCTGGTTTTCTTCCCTGTCTGCAAATCAGCAAGATATTGAAACACATAGTATAAACGAAAAACAATGGTGTTTGTGATACCAGGAAGATAGGTTTCTCCTTCATCCAGAGATTGCTTTGCCTGAGAATACTGATGATTATAATAGGCGACAATCCCTTTAAAAATAAAATAGCAGGCCAGCGAAGCTGCGTGCTCCTGTTTTTTCCAGAGACTTAGCCTGGTTAGAACATAGGACTCATCAAAACCTGTTGAGTCTGATTCCCACAACGGTTGCAGCGTAATTTGCAGCGCTTCTGCCACACCTAAAGCTATTGACAGATTAAATTGCCTGCTGAAACTGAGCAGAGCTTCAATCTGATTTTTCAACTGATGTATTTTTTTACCCTGAACAAACTCAGACCAAAGTAAAGCACAGCGTACATTAGCTGCATAGGCTATTTCGCCGCACTTCATGGCTCCATCCATAATATTCCTGCTAAATTCAAGCAAATCGGCAGGCGAATATCTTATATGTAATAAAAGCCAAAGTGCGGCCGTCATGGCTCTAACTGAACCGAAACTGTCCGGAAAACGTTCAAGTATCTTTAACATTGCATCTTCATAACAAGTCGCATGGTGATCCTCATCCTGCATTTGAAAATAAAAAGCAATTATAGTTAATGCAAAACTGATAAAATCATTTACCCCTTTGTCCAGGCCCATTTTCACCATGCGCAGAGCCACTAGTGTAAACAGAGAAACTTGTCCTGCCAAATAACAGGATGTCAATATTTCAGAATATAAAGACAGTTTCAGGGCAGCTCTATCTTCCTTAACAAGAGGAGCTTTAACAACCCCCTGGCAGATATCACGATTATTTTGATAAAATTCTTTAGCAAGAGAAGATAACTCTACCTGTATTTCATTTTCAGATGCAGGCAGGGTTTCACCAATCAGTTCCAGCCCCCTCCTGCCAAACTCCATACTGCGCAGCAGATTTCCAAATGATGCATACGCAACCGCCTGTTCATACAAACATTCCGCCCGTTCCAGATCTGTTCGTACATAAATCAGTCCGATTTTAACAATCTCTTCGGATCGGCTCTGATCACCATTTACCAGCGCCGCACGAGCAAGCTTTTTATAAAGTGTAAACATAAAATCATAATCAGTCTGCCACATATTATCAGAACATAATTTAGCGCTTCTGGTAAAATAATGGTCAGAAGCAGCAAGCGCCAAAGCATCCATGGCAGCCACCCCGGCCTGATAATTAAATTTTGCCTCTTCATACAACTCAGTCTTATTTGCGTCATCCCTGTGGGCTCCACTCAGATGCTCCACAATGGAAAAGAGTCTGGCAGAAGATATTTCCCTGTTATCTTTTTGATTCTCTTCTTCCTGTATTTGATCAATAAAAACCCTGGCAATTTTCCTGTGGCAATCTTTTCTTTGTTCATCATCTAAAAAATCGGCCGCAGCGGCCTGTATCTGATCGTGGGAAAAAGAGATGGTCGATTTATCCTGCAGCAAAATTCGCTGAACAAACAGATCGCTAAGAGACATATAAAGGTTTTGCAAAGGTATCTGCGCAACCAGCGCCAGATCTTTTGCCTGAAAATGTGCGCCAAGCACAGCTGCTATAGAAAGAAGATTTATTATATTTACAGGCAGCTCCTTTAATTTATCATAAAAGAGCGCTTTGGCGCTGGCAGGTAGCTGCAGGTTAGTTAAATCATCAAGATTCCAACTCCAGGCCTCATCTTCAGATAAAAATAGCCGCTTATTGTTGTGGAGCCAGCGTAAGCTTTCATTAACAAACAGAGGGTTTCCCGCAGAAACCGGGTATATGATATCAGTCAATCCCATGGTGCGTGATCTGCCGGTATTTAAAATAAATGCAACCATCTCATTGACTGAATTCTGATCCAGGGCGCCAATATGGAGCTTAAAAAGAGGGAGTGGAGAATCTTTAATTCTATTTTCCATTTGAATAACCCGATGATCTTCATTCACCTCATTATTACGATAAGCGCAAATTATAAAAAGATAAGGAAAATCCAGGGGACGGGAAATGACCA
>DAOWOF010000291.1 GCA_030642205.1 Desulfobacteraceae bacterium
AAAATAGTTCCAGCAAAGTTTTAAGGCTATATGCGGGTCATTTTCATCTATTTCCGGAAATGGCGTACCGTAGTTGTAATTTCTTAACCAGCCATCTTCATCCAGGTAGCAGGTTTTGATGTTCTTTTTTGTTTGAGCCAGGAACTTATCCCACAGGGGCCCCCTGGGTTTTACTACCTCCCATGAGGTTTCATTGATTCGAAAAGTTCCCCAAACATCAGGATTAATATACATATTATAATGTGGCGCTGGTAGAAGATCTTTTATTTCCTCAAATGATTTTGCCTTATATCCCCATGAATTGAGGATCCGCTGATTTTCTGTAAGCTCATTATAACCACCCCTGGGGGGGCGGCATTTTATAAAACCCTCATTAAAACCAGGGCAAATCTGCGCAATTTCTTCATCTACTAACCAATTGGGATCAGAAATAAGACCAGGGACCCTGAATGACGCATGGAGTATTTCCTGAAAGCCCAGGAAGATAAAAAAGATAAATAAAAATAAGAAAAAATTTTTAAAACTCATTATTATACTCCTTTTAAAAGTTGATGCACTCGTAAAAAGTCCACCGCAAAAATTATAGCCGCAATATGTGGTATCCAATAAAATTGTTCCTGTATGCTGTTGTTGAAATTTTGATTTTCGACTTTTTACGAGACCATCAAAAGTTATGATTTGATTTCTTGATTTCTTAGTTATAGGAAAGAATGATGGGTTAAGGATCTACTGTCCCTGTATATTGGACAGGTAGATCCTTGATTTGTTCAGATTATTAATTCTGATTAGAGTTCATGGTCAACACGGTTAATAACTGCATCCTGAACAAATTCAGGTAGATCAGTAAAATAAGCGCTGTAGCCTGAAATCCTGATAGCCAGAAATGGGTAGTTATCAGGATTCTCTTTGGCATCCTGAAGGATATCGCGAGAGATAAGATTATATTGCAATTGATCCATTCCACTCTCAAGGCCTGAGAGAGTATAATCTACCATCTTTTCAAGCCCTGCATCTCCCTTCACAGTATTATAATCAAATTTTTGATTATAGATCCATGCCTTGAATTGAGACTGATCAACCTTCATGGCTGAAGCAAGCCTGTCCCATGGGCCGCCTTTATCAAATTCGGCATGAGGATTAATCCCGCCGTCACAAAGAGGTTCTCCTCTTTTTCTGCCATTGGGAAGGGCTCCGCTGTGGCCTGCGAGATGGTACATATAGGTGACAACAAGGGCGCTCATCATACCGGATGGTTCATCCTGGAGGTCAAGGATCTTCTTTCCCTGATTGATGACATCCACTGTGGCCCTGGCAAAAATACTGTCTACATATTCGTCATTATTGCCAAATTTTGGCGCGTCCTTAAAATCTTGACGCATTTCATCATAACCTGCCCAATCAGCATCCATGGCAGCAACAAGCTGCTCCATGGTATATCTCTTCTTGTCATAGATCCAGTATTTGACTGCAGCCAGTGAGTCCATGGTATCCACCCAGCCCGGACAGTTATTAAAACTCAGCCATGGAACATTCAGGGTCATTACATCTCGTCCTTCTTCAATACAGCGCTTGTACAGCATGCTCACAAATGGTCTTCTGACTTCATGGATGTAATAGTCATCCACAATACTTCTGAGTCCAACGCCAATCCTTACCAGCCAGGTCCATTGTTTAATAAAGGCCTGATAAAATTCCTCAAAATCATTAAAGTCAGCAGGATTTCCTGTCTCTTCAGCCAGAACAAATTCCCAGCCCTCTTGTGGATCGCGGCCATTATAGAGCACAAATTCAAGAGGCTTCATGGCATTCATGGTGCGGGCGCTTCTCATATGAGCGCCTCTGGAATTGATTGTGACACCTGGAGTATTACAGCCAACTACGGCCCAGCTTCTCGCCTCTTCAATGCTCACCAGGCCCTGATATTGATCCATCATGCCGGGAATAGCTGTGTTATCATTGCGCAGGGAAGGAGAGCCCATACCTGTGCGCATAACTTCGCAGACCCTTTTTAGATTGTCCCTGTCAAATTTTTGGTGCCACCTTACCTTTACATCAGGGAAGTGAAACCTGTAACCATCCATTACATCCAGAATCAACATGGTCAGGTCATTGGTGGCATCAGAGCCGTCATGTTTTTGCCCTCCAATGGTGATTACGGAAAAATCCCTGGCGCCCATACCAATGGACCGATATTCTTTCAGAGAACCCAATACACCTATTTCATGATATTTCATGAAATAAAAGGCTATCAGATCGCCTGCGAATTCTCTAGTACAGGTTTTATCAATAAGCACATCTTTTTCATACCATTTAAACCATGATTGGTCTGGCCGGAACGTAATACTTTGAGCAGTATGTTCTATTAGATAGTGAATCATAAAGCTGAGCCAGTGAAGCTGCATCAATTCCCAGAAATTCCTGGGTGAATTTTCTGAGACCCATTCGCATATATTTGAGAGAGAATCCAGCCTCTCCCGTTCTTTTGGATCATTTTCCTGCTTGGCCATTTCTTTGGCAACCTGGCCATGTTTTTTGATCCATATTATAACATTTTCAGTCGATACCACTGAATTGCGGCAATCATTAAGACGATATGAAAGGTCTACAAAGTTTTTACCGGTAGCGGTTGAT
>DAOWOF010000232.1 GCA_030642205.1 Desulfobacteraceae bacterium
ACATACACATGGAAAGATGGAAAAAAAGTAAAACTATCTGATGAAGAATATAACGAAATAGATAATTATCTTCAGAGGAAAAATTTTATATGGCGTATGAAACCTTACATGAGCGATATGTTATATAAAATGTGGGTGGAAGGCGGCCAAAGATACTGGGAGCTGCCTGGAACATCAGGATTCCGTTCTGCCCCTGACCGCGAATGGTTCCTTACACAAGGATTAGGGAAACTGGTCAATATGATGCAGAATACTGTTGATCGCCTTGAAAAAGAACGTTCAGAGCTCAAAGGCGGCAGTAAATATGTTGATTTATCACATCGAATTAATGACTGTAAAAGCTCAATCAGGGCAGGGAAAGCCGTTACCAAGTGGATCTTGCGCCATGCTGATGAGGCACGCAAGCTGGCAAAAGTTGAAACTGATCCAAAAGAAAGGGAACGCCTTGAGACCCTGGCAACAATAAGCGATAAAATTTCTGTGCAGGCCCCGGAAACATTTTGGGAAATGATGCAATTAAACTGGTACTGTTTTGTGGTCTATTATTTAACCGAACATACCACCCACAGCGCGCCCAGTCGTCCTGATCAATACTGGTATCCCTGGTATGAAAAAGATGTCCTTATTGATAAGACTTGCAGTAGAGAAAAAGCTGCGGGACTAGTTGCCTTTTATTTTATGAAATACCATGAATTCGGAATACTTGGCTCTCTCAAGGAATTTCGATCCATTGGCATGGGTTCACGTGATTTTTCAGTGCTCACTATTGGCGGTCAGAAGGGAGACGGATCAGATGCAACAAATGATCTGACCATGTTGATACTGGATGTGATTGACGGTTACAGATTTCATTTTCCTGACGTAAAGGTTCGCTGGCACTCAAAATTTGATCATGACAAGCTAAAACGCGTTGTTGAAGTTATGCGCACAGGAATGGGGTCTCCTTCCCTGAGAAATGATAATACTGCTATAGCCAGTGTGCTAAACTCATATAAGGGCCTTGTGGATCTAGAAGAAGCCAGAAGCTGGGCAGTTGTGGGCTGTAATACTCCAGGAGTGACTATCCATTCAATAGGCGCGCATGTACGGCAATCAAGAACCATGAATGCCATGAAACCACTGGAATTTACTCTTTATAATGGAAAGGATCTAGGGGAAGGTTGGGAATATGTTCAAGCCGCTGAAACAGGCGATCCTACAAAATTTGAGACATTTGAAGAATTCTATCAGGCATGGCTTGATCAATGGGACTGGCTATTGCGTTCCGGTATAGGAATAAGGAATATTGTTGATGATATTTTTATACATGAAGTCCGGAGACCTTTTTTAAGCCTGCTGTATCAGAGATGCACAGAGGAAGGAAGGGATGTCATGACCCTTGATACTCCATGGCTAAGTTTTAATAATAATCCGGGTTGGGTTGATACCATAGATTCGCTCATAGCTGTTAAATATTGGGTCTATGATAAAAAGAAATATACCATGGCTGAGCTTATTACGGCCTTAAAGGCGGAATGGGAAGGCTTCGATGAAATGCGCAAAGACTTCAAAGATGCCCCCAAATTTGGCAATAATAATGATTATGCTGATGATATCTTTTCAAAGGCAACCGTGGATACTACAGAAGTAGGCAGAAAAATCCTGGATGTCAATGATGAGCCAGCAGGCTTTATGAATGCCTTGATTGTTACCTATATGTACCATTTGGCTTCTCATAGCGGAGCTCTGCCAAATGGAAGGAAAAGAGGTGAATTCTTATGTGATGGTGGCATTAATCCTCATTCTGAATTTGACAAGGGCGGACCATGGGACAGAATGGCATCTGCAATGAAAATAGATCAAACTCAGTTTAAGGCATGGATTTACAATCAAAAATTCGATTATAATTCAGTCCGGGGCGAAGCAGGATTAGAAAAAATGCTTGATTTTACTCTATCAGGTCTTGAAGGTGGAATGGATCAGTTGCAGTATAATTTAGTATCAAAAGATATTCTTTTGGACTCAAAAGAAAATCCCGAGAAATATCCTTTTCTGTCTGTAAGAATATCAGGCTATAGCGCTTATTTCAATGATCTTCCTGAATATGTGCAGGATGCTGTTATTGAGAGGGTTGATCACGAATTATAGCTGATAAGATCGGCATTTTGCTTTTTGCACACATCATTGCTTCATCGTTTTGGCATCAGCTCTGTTATCCAATGATGTCTCAAGGTGTGCTCACAAAGGTGCCGGTCTGAATCTGATCGTCAAGTCAAGGTGGAGAAGGGCAGCTTGCTGCCTTTCTCCACACACTCTGATCCTTTTGCTTTTTGATTACCGTGCCAGAAGTTCTTTCTTTAGGTGGGTCATTGTAAGGTCCTCATAAACAAAATCTTCACTGCCTGAATATGTGTATTGTACCCATGTGGAGTGTTTTCTAATGATATCAATAGCATAAGCATTATACATAGTGTAAAACCATTTATTACACCTTCCCTGATGAACGAGCTGAAGAATCCAGTCACGACCTTTTACATCTCTGTCAATAGAATAACAACACGAATATAGTAATGGGTCCAAATAAAGTATCATCTCACTCATATTAATCGGATTTTTATAAGCAGCTTTAATTACGAAACAATTCCTTCTCTGATAGTATTGATCATTTCCATTTAAATGTCCTTTTTTTGCATGGTAACAGTGACTAAAGGCGATAACCGGTATCAACAACTCCTTTCTTCCTAAATAGGTCCATTTGAAGCGGGAAGGATTCCCCTCAAAACCTTCTGTATTATCATAGGTAAAATCCAAACCTCCCGGAAATCTGTCTTGATGCTGGGCAGTAGACATCCTCCTGACTCTTCTGATTGAAGGAATATATAACCACATATCATCATCTCTGTTTATACTATAACGATAGTATAATGTTATAGTCCCTCGAAGATTATAAGGAGAAACATAAGAACAATTATATAGAAAATCATAATCTTTTGGATTTGGTATGTACAAACCATTTACCGTATTCCTTTGTTCTCTGACCCTGCCTCTCATTTGTAATCGTTTATTTAAAATAAGATTATGTCTGGAATGTTCTCTTCTATCCGTAACAGTAAGACTCATTGGAACATATCTATCATTATCCTGATAACGTTTAAAAAAATTCCATATTAATTTCACCGCTATTTGTGGATCTTTTTCATCTATCTCAGGAAATGGTATCCCATAATGATAATTTATCATCCACCCGGTATCATTACAATATACTTCCTTTATGTTCTTTTTGGTTTGAGCCATGAATCTTTCCCACATAGCCCCTTTAGGTTTGACAGGATCCCACAGAGTTTCATTAATCCTGAATGTCCCCCATATTTCTGGCTTAGTATAGAGTTCATAAAAAGGTGATGGCATTAAATCCTTTATCTCTTCAATTGGCCTTGCCTTATATCCCCATGAATTAATTATCTTCTGATTTTCAACCCCCTCATTATATCCACCCCTTGGGGGTCTGCATTTTAACTTGCCATGATTCCATTGAGGTATTAATTCAGTAATTTCTTCATCTACAAGCCAATTTGGATCATGAGATAATCCTGTCCTGAAAGCAGCAAATGCAACCCAGGAATAAAGTATAAAAAAGCTAAAGAATAAACCAACTGCAACCAATTTAATCCGCATAACTATCCTCCTTGGATTGAAAATCTTAGGAGTTCTCCGACTTATTTACGGACAACTCCTAAGATTTATTAATGTAGTGTTTTTATAAATGTTAGGTTCAATATCTG
>DAOWOF010000160.1 GCA_030642205.1 Desulfobacteraceae bacterium
AGCATATTGTTTTTCCAGCACTTTATAATCATCAGCCTGCAGCAGTGCATTTTTCAAGGCATCAATATCTCTGGAAACTCCCAGCTCTTTTAACTGTTTATCTATGTCAGTTATGCGATATGCAAGTTTGGGAATTGCCTCCTTATCACCATCAAGACGGGTTATAATCCCTTCAAACTCACGTCCCAGGGTTTGAATACGAGAGGCTTCCGATATCTTGACCCTCAGTTTCCGGACATCTTCCATATCCGGATCATTACGCAGACCACAAAGGATTTCTTTTGCTTCTTCCCGCAAAAGAGTTATCCTGGCATGCAGTTTCAGAGAATTTTTTGCTTCCTTAATCTGGCTTCCAAGTTCCCTGTTAATCTCCTCAATCAACGATGATTTATCCAGCAGGGCATTTGATACTTCAAGCTCTGAGAGCTCCTGATTCACCCTTTCTTTATTTTTAATTGCCTGGTTAGAATCGTATTCTCCCATTTCCAGCTTTGTAATTCTGTCTCGCCGTAATTTCGGAAATTCTTCGGGCAGAAGGATAGCTGTCGCGCAGGTTTGCAATCTATTTAGCATCTCTTTTCGTTTGGCAATAATGGGAAAAGCGTCCCTGATACGTTCCAGATAATGCAAAGAGCGTTTTTTTTCTGCCACCTCTTTTTCCATAATCCGTTTTTGATCCAATGCCAGACCTAATGCCTTGTCATGGTTGACCCATTCCTGGCCCGGGAGTTGCGCCTTCTGCATATTTTTACGATTTTTATTTAAATTGCTGATGGTTACATTGATTTTGGGTTTTTTTGCAGCAGGTTTGAAAAGGCCGTCTGATTCTGTTTTAAGTTGTTCCTGCACCTCACGGAGATAAGAGACTCCTGAACCAGCGGCAAAAATAAGCTGGCCCATGTTTCCACTTCCTTGAATAATTTCTTTGCCGCCATGTACAAGATCCTCATGATCAATGCCAAACATGGTAACAAAAAGATTTTCATCAACGCCATTTAAAAACCTGCCAAGGACTGCTTCTTCAATCACATCCTTGTCGTTTATGGAACGAAGTGTGTGTCTGTTCCCTTTACGCCGAATAAATTCCAGGACATCCCCTTTGCTTGATTCAATCGCTGCCCCAATCCTCATTTTGGAGTATGGGTGAATAAAATCATCTGAAGAACGCGGGGGGATACCGTAAAGCATATTTCTAAGCGCTCTCAGCGCTGAACTTTTACCAGCCTCATTTGGGCCGTAAATTACGTGAAGGCCTCCCTCCCTCCTGGAAAAATCGATCACCGTATCAGTAAACGGGCCATAGGCTAAAAGATTCATCCTGAGGATCTTCATTTTAAATCCTCCTTTTTTTGCATCAGCCTCTGGATGAGCATGGGACGCGCCTGTTCCAGTAATTCTTTAAGCCACTTGACATCATTGATCCTTATCCCGTCCGGACCTTCTTTTATTTCTTTTGGTATTTTTTTATCAAGATCTATTAATTCATCAGATAAACAATGGAGTAAATCAGGATCAGCTGCTAATTCGTCAAAGAGCTTAAGGAGTTCTCCCATAGCTTCCCCCCTTTCCCTTAGATTCTGTCCTGACAGAGGAGCCCGCATGCGTATTTGAATCTTTTCAACCCAGACCATTTCTCTGCTTGTATCCAGCGCGGCAGCCCGAATCTCATTATTCCATTTCTCCGGATTTGAGAGAACCTCCTGGTGAGCCGGAGTCTCGCCCTCGATTATAACCCTGACAACCAGAGGCATCCCCGGATTTTCATTTAATAAGTTCTCAAGCTGTTCACGAAAAAGATCAATAATATCATAACCGGTCTCAGCCCCTTTTGAATCCACATTAAGCATTGCCCATCTGGTAACATCCAGTGGCTTAAATTCCAGATCCACACTCCCCTTGTCGTCAACACTGACCAGCATGCAGCCCTTGGGGCCAGCCTCCCTTATATGCCTCCCCTGAATATTTCCGGGAAAAAGAATCGGCGGATCAGCACAAAGGATTTCTTTTGTATGAACATGTCCCAATGCCCAGTAATCGTAGCCCTTTTGGCGTAATCCCGCCAGAGTGGAAGGCGCATATGGTTCGTGTCCTTCTCGACCGGAAAGGCTTGTATGCAATACACCAATATTAAAATAACCTGGTATGGGAGATGGATAAAGGCGTGACAGATCTTCTTTTATGGCTGGTACTGCGAAACTCATACCATGAATTGCGATATGTAAATTATGAATGGAGAAGGTTGCTGGTTCATTTGACGGAAAGATATGGACATTATCGGGAAGCCTGAGAGCTCTGGTTATTCTGCTTGCTGCATCATGATTCCCGTAAGTAATATAAACGGAAATTCCAGCCTCCCTCAGCTTCCCTGTTTGTGATACCAGGTAAAGCCCTGTGTTAAAATCCTTCCAATCCCCATCATAGAGATCCCCTGCTATGATAATAAAATCAACATGTTCGTCAATAGCAGTCTGTACCAGATTTTTAAAAGCCCTGCGGGTTGCCTGTCTGATTTCATCTACAGGGGCTCCTTCATAGGAATCGAGCTTATAGAGAGGGCTGTCAAGGTGAATGTCGGCGGCATGGATGAATTTAAACATAGTGAAACAAATAACATAAATAAGGTTGAATCTCAATAAGTTCCGCCAGACAATGGAGATTCGACATAAGGGATTCGTATTCTACAGAGGATATATTTTACGTCATATAATCACAATATATAGCTGCTTTTAACGTAAAAATGGCTTATATCGAATATCCAGGCCAGGCATTTTAATTTCACCGTCAGTAGAGTAAAATTAATATCATAATGATATTTCCATGTCATAGCACAAAAGTATTTATATCCCCATTGAAGAGGCACAGTCAGCGCCGCGATTCCCAGCGACGCAATCGCTGGGAACAACATCTTATCGTGACAAAAAATCTTGCATTAAATTCTTCATAGTAAAATGAGAAAGTCTAAAGTCCTTTGCGCCTGAAAAGGCAAAAAGGCATCCTGTAATATGATCCCTCTGAATATCAAACGCCCAATCATTATACATGGTATAAAACCAATGTTTATCCCTCCCCTGGCTAATGAATTGAACAATCCATTCTCTTCCTTTTAGATCATAATCAACAGAAAAACATGCCGAATAAAATAAAGGATCCAGATATAAAACCAGATCTGTCATATTGATAGGATGTTTGTAAGTCCCTTTGATAACATGACAATTTCTTCGTTGATAATATTGATCCATACCATTAATCCAGGCTTTCGGATTATAATAACAATGGCTATGGCCGATTGTTGGGATAAGAAGTTCTTTTCTCCCCAGATAAACCCAGTTAAATCTAACCGGATTTCCCTCAAAACCTTCTGTGGTATCCCACGTAAAATCTGCACCTCCGGGCAATCTATCCTGATGTTGAGCCGTGGACATTCTGCGCACTCTTCTAATTGACGGGATATATATCCACATCGCATCACTTTTCTGAGGATCATTATATCGATAGTAAAGCGGGATAGTTCCCCGCAGGTTGTACGGAGCGACATAAGGAGTTGCATAGCAAAAGTCCAAATTAGAAGGATTAGGCGTGTATAATCCTTCATCTGTCACATCGTCAGGTCTAACCCTGCCTGTCATCTGAATACGCCTATTCAGCAGGCCATTTAATGTATGTCTGCAATTGCGATCTATATAGGAGCCATATAATGGAACGAATCGATCATTATCCTGGTACCTTTTCAGATAATTCCATATGCATTTAACAGCTGCCTGAGGATCATCGGGTTCAATTTCAAGGAAAGGGATGCCATATCGATAATTTCTTAACCAACCAAATTTATCAATATAGGTTGTCCCTATATTTTTTTTTGATTGTTTCATAAACCTTTCCCACATGGCTCCCCTTGGTTTCACAGGTTCCCATGCTGTTTCGTTTACCCTTACTGTGCCCCATCTTTCGTTATTATATATTTTGAATACCGATTCCGGGAGCAAATCTTTTATTTCAGACAGAGGGTTTGCTTTATAACCCCATGAATTCAAGATTACCTGATCTTCAGTAAGGGTGTTATAACCGCCTGTAGGAGGTTTGCAAATATACCATCCCTGATTCCAACCTTCGATAAAGGGTGACATTTCTTCATCGACATACCAATCAGGATGTCTTGGAAGATCCGGAACGGCCCATATAATTCCCTGAAAAACAAAGATAAAAGAAATAATAAGCAAAAAAATCCAACAACTTTTTTTTATCATAATTTTCTCCTGAGCTTTAGGTTCCAACATTAGTAAATAACTTTTGAAATATCTTCTCCCACAGAGCAATCAGGACAACTCCTGATTAAACATCAGGGATAAATATTTTGAGCAAGAAAATAATGAAATAAATCAATGCCACTTTGTACTTTTATTGAATTAGATTTTATTTAAATAGTTTCACTAAGATAGAATTGCAGTTTAAGAAGGCTGGAATATTTGTGAATTAAGGAAATAAAGAAGATGTTAAGTTTAAGGTGTCCTATTTACTCCAAGATCAATTGAAGAAAAATTTAAATCAGATAAACAAGAGCTACTTGCAGATACTTGTGAAAGATTGGTCTCTTTTCAGTCCAGGCAGGATATCCTGTATTTTAGTATTCCTGCAATAGCCTCATGAGATATAAAATATATTATCAAGGGGCTGTTGCTTTGTCAAATAATTAGGAATCTCACTCTGCAGGACGATCGAATAAAAAAACTATAAACAAATTTCTTTCAGTATGCAATGATAAATAGGCTAGCTGAATATCCAACCTATTTACCTTAATATTAAAAAGGAGTGAAGATTTTCTGATTATAACGAATTGAGGGAAGGTCAGCACTCTTCCGCCGAATAAAAAGCCGCAGAATGACTTTTTTTTCAGTTATCAAAATTGACAATGTCGGTAAAAAGCCGGATGCAGGATCTTTCAACTACTATCAGCCTATTAATATGCATACAAAAATCTCATCATCCATTATTATGCGCATCAAGGAATTTGGTGAATCAGACCTCCTAATTAATTTTTTCACCATTGACCATGGTTTTCTTAAAGGAGTTGCCAAAGGCGCACTAAAAAGCCGAAAGCGTTTTGCCAACTGCCTTGATCTATTCTGTATGTCAAATATTGAATATGATATCAAAGATAAAAATGGCCTCCATTTCCTGCATTCAGGAAAGCTCCTGCAAGCCTTCCCTGGCGTAAGAAATAATTTTACATCATTATCTTTGGCAAGTTATATGGTTGAGCTTACAGAGTCCTTGTTTCCTCAAGGTATTTGTGAAAAAGAGATGTTTGAACTGCTGAAAAAGGCACTCTTGATTTTAGATAAAGGGGCTGCAAGCCTTAAGCCTCTCAGGGTTTTTTTTGAGGCCAGGGCCATGGCTCTAGGCGGGTATGAAATTAATTTTGATAGATGCTGCGATTGTAAAAGACCTTACACAGGTCAAGGGACAGCTGTTTTTAATAAAAATAAAGGAGGGATTGCCTGCCTGAGATGCCAAAAAGAATCTGAATATTTCCCGTCACTTGATCCGGAAATGGTAAGAGATTTGATCTCCCTCCAGGCAGGAATACCAAGTCCGGCCTGGCTTGCGAAATCAGAAAAAATCAATGGTCATGAGAAAGTCTTGAAACTGCATCTGAATTTTCATTTGGGAAAAAATCTGGCAACCGCCAAATACCTGGCTGATTACTAAACATCCCACATTTCTCGCCTTTGGCCCTTACCAAGGCAAAAAATTGTTAAAGATGTCAAGAAAGA
>DAOWOF010000274.1 GCA_030642205.1 Desulfobacteraceae bacterium
ATGATATTCCTTAATTATTATGGAATCTAGATGCTCTTTTTTTAGTTTTTCTATTTAGTTTTTCTTTGTTTTTTTGACACAACAAGAAACTGTTATGATGCAGCCAAAAGATCAAAACGGTATAACTATATTGGAAGTAATTATTTCCATACTGATTTTTACAATAGTTATCTCATCATTTTCCACAATGTTTGCTTTTGGAAGAAGTTTTATAGATATGAAAGGGGAGGAACGGATTGCCCTGTGCCTGGCCAGACAAAAGATAGAAGAGCTCAAAGCCAAATTTTTCGATGATTTGCTAATAGAAGAAATCATAAACACACCGCCTGTTACAGTAGACGACATGCCTATGAATGGATTAGGCGGCACACCGGATTACACATATTTACAGAGGATAACAAAAGTAACCTATGTTGAAGATGGTGACTATGATAATGAGGAAACCGGTGACATCGAATCTTTGCTTAATTCTAAGTGTATTACTGTTGTCGTCAGCTCAACAAAAGATCCTAAGTCTTTTGATGATGTAGCCTTGTGGACAGTGATAACCAGATAAATATTAAAATGTGGAAATTAAATAATCAAAGCGGCTTTACACTTGTAGAGATAATTGCAGCAACCATGTCTGCCATATTTATCATTTTTGCTGCTGGTATGTTTTATCGCTTCATGGTCGAATTTTTTGTTCAGGGGGATACAAGGGTCCAAATGCAAAGAGAAGCTTCTCTTGCCTTGCTGGAATTTAAAAGAAAGATTGGTACAGGGAGCTCTTTTGTTGTTTCGGCGGATCATAAAGAGCTTGAGATCTTTTATCCACAAGAGCCTTATATTGATGGCAGCGGCGAAAATAATATGGATGGCAGATTTGATGATACTGAGGATTACAGGGATACATATGATGACGGTACCTGGAATTGCGCCAGTAATGACGGCAATTATGATGGTATGACCCATGCTGCAAACATCCCCTCAATTACTTTTTATCAGGAAGGATCTTCCCTTATGAAAAAAAGCAGTGATAATGAAGGGGGTGTTCTGGTTCTTGATAATCTTGATATAGTTAATGGAATAAATTTTCAGAGGATAAGATGGGATCGCAACGAGGAGGTTTTTTTTCAGGATGATGATGATGAGAATAGCCGTCTGGTGGAAATCAGGCTTACTCTTTCCGATCCCGGGCTTGATAATGAAAATATTAATTTTCATGCAACCTTTATAGTGGAAAATGGGAGTTGAAAAAATAGATAAACAGGTATCTATCAATGAAAAGGCTGCAAAATCCAATTGAACAAAATCAACAAGGTTCCGCCTTGATAGCAGTGATAGTATTCACCATGATACTTGGTCTTTTAGGCGCTGCATTTTTTACCCTGGCTGAACTTGAATTTAATTTGGTGGAGTTAGATAAAAGAGAATTGCAGGCCAGTCATATTGCGGAATCCGGACTTCAATACGTTAAAAGACTTGTTGAATCAGGTGAAATAAATCCATTTAACCCAGAGTTTGATCATGATGTTTATGATGATCTTTGGCATATGGATATAGACGATGGTTCTATTGATATAGAGTGGGTTGAAGACGAAGGAAATATTTACCGATATGTGCAGGGAACTAAAGTTCTGGTTCAATCAAAGGGAACTGTAACACGTGGCGGGCAAGAGACCGAAGTTATTTTTGAAGGATATATCGGGCTGCCGGGTTCTTTGGGTCATGACTGCTCTGTTGCATCTGTGAATGGATTTGTGAGAAAAGGGTATGTGGGAACCCATCGTAATTTTAACTACGAAGAAACTGATGGAGGCAGCGCCTGGATGGATAAAACTTCGACTAGCGTACGAAATGTTATTAGTGATCCATATGAAGATCCGCTGGAAACTGATAACAGCGACAGATTTTTTAGCAAATCGGCTGTGATGCCTAAAGAGCTTGATTTTACGGACATGGACAGATTTAAGCAATATTTTCCCGGCAACTTCATTGCAGGTAATATGATTTACTCAGCCACAAATGTTCCCGGGGCTGACATAATAATGGTAGATGGAAATATTAACATCGAAAAAGTCAATATTGAAAAAGATTGGCCGTCTCATACGGATGTCACCTTTGTGGCAACCGGAGATATTACAGTCAACGGTGATGTCTCTCCATATGTTCAAACAGATTATACGGCAAGATTGAATCTGATCGCAAAAAATGATATAAAACTTGAAGGTAATAGAAATTATACTGTAATAAACGGCATTGCACTTGCCGGCAGGGATATAGTTTTTACAGGGTCCGGTTCTATCAGCTCTGAAAGTGATGCCTCACGATTTTTTGGCACCATTGTTGCGGGAAGATATGTCCAGTTTGATGATGGCTGGTTAGTTTCCGATTCCACAAATGTTATTAACGGCTGCATGGTTAATCTGGCAGATATTGCAATCGACGACTTTGAGCCTGACATTAATCACTGGCATAAAAAAAACAATATAGCTTTTGAGCATTATACTATTAATCCTGCCGAACCAGGTTATAATGCTGTTATGGGCAGCAAAGCCCTTAAGATCACTATAAATAGAGATTCAGATTCAGGTTATTATCCGGGTAATGTTTATATGGATTTTGATGAGTCCGGAAGCATAGGTCTTCAGGACTGGAATACCTATGCAGCTCTGGGCGGAAAATTGAGCTTCTGGTTAAAGGCAGATGACATGGAAGATTCCGGCAGTAATCCTTATTTAAAGCTTAATATAAACCAGAGGAATAATACTTCGGAAGGAAATGCTCATATAGATTTGTCCAATGCAAATACAGGCTATTCGGACGGATCAGGCTGGGCAAGAATAGAAATACCTTTAACAGCTTTTACACTCGAAGATAATTTTAACTGGGATGATATAAAAAGCTTTAATTTTTACTGCATATATGATCCGCCGTTTTTTCAGACAAGAGATTTTTTTATAGATAATATTCAAATTTCAGGGAGTCAAAATTTAAGGAATTACGGTCTTCCTTCAGGCATCAGGTATGAGATTACAAATAAAAGAGAAATATCAGAGATAGTTGAAGCAATACCCTATGAGATC
>DAOWOF010000242.1 GCA_030642205.1 Desulfobacteraceae bacterium
CAATATAAAAAGAAAGGACAATAAAAAATGCACAAAAAGCTGATAGTTGAAAAAGAGCCTGATAAAGACTCATCACTGCCATTGGCCAAAATATCAGCGCCGGTAGCAGAGCACCCTTCCGTCAGTTTTATCAGGCAGAAAATAGCTCCATTGAAACTTAGAGTGTCCGGTAAGTTTCCCCAGAGAGTGAATATATTAACAGGGATTATAGACTTTAAATATTTCTTCGGCGGCTTCATAAGCGTATTTAATCTTGCAAAGCGACTGGTACAGGAAGGGTATAATGTCAGGATGATTATTACAGATGACTGTCCCTTTGAACCTCTGTTGTGGCGCCAAAAAATCCAGGGTTATCAAGGACTGGAAGACATTTTTGACCTGGTTGAGGTAATCTATGACCCTTATAGATCAGAATCCATAGAATGCAATAAAAAGGATGTTTTTATGGCAACGAGTTGGTGGACTGCTCATATTGCTAATCACACACTAAAGTATTTGAATGCGCACAAATTTATATACCTTAGCCAGGAATATGAGCCTGTTTTTTATAACAATGGAACATTTTACGTGCTGTCCCGACAAAGCTACGATTTTCCGCATTACGCCATCTTTTCAACTGAGATAATCAGGGATTACCATCGCCAAAATAAAATTGGCCTTTTTAAAGATGATATTCAATTAGGGGAAGAGTGTTCTGTCTCTTTTGAAAATGCTGTCCTTAAATTCAACATAGATGAGGCAAATATCAGGGGCAGGAAGATAAAGAAATTACTATTTTATGCCCGGCCGGAGGATCATGCAGCCCGCAATTTGTTTGAGCTTGGCGTGCTTGCCTTGTCCAATGTAATAAGAGATGGTCATTTCAACCTGGATAGCTGGGAGTTCTATGGCATTGGTTCTTTAGATACTTCTAAAAGCGTATCATTATATAGCGACAACTCACATTTTAAGCTATTGCCAAGAATGAACCTTAGTGAGTACAGGGATTTGCTCCCTAAATTTGATATCGGCCTCAGTTTAATGTTGAGTCCGCATCCGAGCCTTGTACCTATAGAAATGGCTGCCGCCGGAATGCTTACGGTAACAAATACCTTTGCTAATAAGACTAAAGAATGCTTGAACAATATTTCGACGAATTTTATCACGGCCGAACCCTCTTTGGAGGGGATTGAACAGGCGCTGATTACTGCGGTAAGAAATGTCAAAGATTACAGCGGTCGCATTAAAGGGGCAAATGTTAACTGGAGCCAGAGCTGGGAAGATTCTTTTAACAGTAATTTTATCAACAAGGTCAGGACATTTATCGTTCAAGCAGTTAACCCTTCTCATGATACTGTACGTTTGACATCATCTGAGTCAAAAGAAAAACGGCTTTCGCGGGCATTTATAAACACAGTTGCAAAGAACCCTGGCACGTTTGTTGATATTGTCAGTCCGTATGATGAGATGTTTTTGGTCAGTATGCCTCGTGTAAAAGAGGAAGAGGCATTGTCCTGGTACTTTAAATCAGGAATAATGTCTTTGCAAAGTATTGAAAAGATATTACTGGCTGGTGGAAAGCCATTTTCGAGCATCGATAGTTTTCTGGATTTTGGATGCGGCTATGGAAGAGTTGCAAGGTTTTTGATTCAGGAAATGGATGCTGATAAAATATGGGTTGGCGATATTTACAAAGAGGCCGTGGATTTTCAAAAAAAATATTTTAATGTAAATGGTTTTTGCTCTCACACAGAACCTTCTAAGGTGGAATTTCCCAGAAGATTTGAGGTGATTTATGCGGGTTCATTATTTTCTCATCTGCCTCGAGATCGGTTTGAAGAGTGGCTGGTTGCCCTGTATAATGTTTTAGAAGAAGATGGGATTTTAATCTTTTCTACTCACGGTGAGGTTGTTTGCCCATCGGAAATTGAAATTGACCCTTCTGGATTTACTTATTTCAAAGATAGTGAAAGCAGCTCTTTGACTACAGAGGAATATGGTTTAACTTATGTGACAAGGGATTGGGCAGAAAGGTTAGCCGGAAGACTGGGTATTAATAATTTATATTTTCTGGAAAAAGAGCTGTGTGAACATCAGGACATTTATGTGGCTACCAAAAGATATATGCCATCTTTAAATGGCTTGGCACCGACTGATCGTCCTATTGGAAGCATCGACTCAATTAAGATTACAAAGGATGGCAGTTTATTTATCAGTGGATGGGCTATTGATAAAGAGCTGGGAGCTCCTGCAAAAGAGGTATGCATCTATTATAATGGGGAACTGATGGGGAAAGCTAGTCCTGGATTGCCACGGCCTGATGTGCAAAACCATTTCGGAAAACCTGAATATTTAAATTCAGGATGGGAATATAGCGGCGGACGGTTTTCAAAGGATCAAGCAACCACTGTAGGCGAAAGAATCATCGCTATAATTAAAAGTCATAGGGATGCTGTTACATATCTGGATAGAGTGTCCCGTTAATCCTGTTTTGTAAGCAGGGGATAAAAGAAAGTTGCGCTGAGGAAACAATAGGGATTACAATGAAATCAAATGACGATAACTCTATTTCAAAAACCATCTGGGATAATTCTATTGATCAGTATGTAAGAGATGATTTTAAAATTTACTGGGAACTATTGCCTGCAGTAAGTCAGTATCAGCATAGGTGTATGACCGGAGATGAAAGCGTAGATTATTTCTCATATACTATGAATTATGTTAAAGAGCATATTGGCAACAAGAACCTGAGAGCACTCTCAATCGGCTGCATGGAGGGCAATCAAGGGCCGGAGATGACTGTGTTTGAAACCGGCATGTTCGCTAAAATAGAAGTAATGGATATTGCTCAAGGGCTGCTTAAGAAACAGAGCAGGATTGCGTCAGAGAAGGGTTTAAATGCTATTGAGTATATAAAGCAGGACCTTAACAGTGTCGAATTGGAGAAAGACGTATATGACTTTATCTGGGCAGTAGGAACCGTTCATCATCTTGAGAATCTGGAGTTATTTTTTGAACAGGTTCACAATGCCCTCAAAGATAATGGTATATTCATGATGAGGGAATACATTGGCCCCAACCGCATCAATCATACTGAGGAGCAGCTCTCAATAGTCAATGAAATTCTGTCAATCCTTCCTGAAAAATATAAAAAAACCCCTCAGGGCTTTATTAAGAATATTCAAGAACCAACAGATGTGGCGATGCTGATAAAAAATGATCCTTCTGAGGCAGCGAGGTCTCAAGATATTTTGCCAATATTAGAGGAACATCTTGAGATAGTCAAATTAGATTTTACTGGGGGCACAATACTTCAGCCTTTGTTATTCAACATAGCTTCCAATTTTGAGAAAGACCAGGAAGGTGACACTATCCTGAAGCTTTTAATCTTATTAGAGGAGACATTGATTGAAAAAGGAGCCTTACCAAGTGACTATATTTTCTGTATGACCAGGAAAAAAGACGGTCTAATTACTAAAAGACAAGACACATCCAATATTGGTTCCCACAAGGATAACGCTATGAATCTCAATGCCTGCTCAAAGGATATTGAGGCCATCATAAAGGAAAAGGATGCTTATATTCATAATATTGAAGCTGAATTGAACCTGATTAAGCAATCCAAGGCATGGCGAACAGCCGAGTCGTTGCGCAGGATGTTTTATGTGAAGTTATTGGGGCATTTTCCTCTGTTGCAAAAGAGAGCGCTGACTATCAGTA
>DAOWOF010000165.1 GCA_030642205.1 Desulfobacteraceae bacterium
CTGGAAAATCATGCCTGGCTGGATGAATACTATTGGAAGCTTGTTTCGGTAGATACCGATAAATATACTGCCGCGGCGGAATTAAACCTCCATGATGGTTATTTTATCAGGGCTCTTGCTGGCAGTAAATCTATTTATCCTATTCAGGCCTGTCTCTATTTGGATAAGGATGGATTGCAGCAGAACGTGCATAACATCGTCATTGCCGAAGAAGACTCCGAGTTGCATATCATCTCAGGATGCGCGACATCCCCACATCTCAAACGGGGTGTCCATGTGGGAGTCTCGGAATTCTATGTGAAAAAAAATGCAAAATTATCCTTTACCATGATTCATAACTGGGCAGAGGATATGGAAGTCCGCCCCCGTTCAGTGGCTCAAGTGGAAGAAGGAGGCCTCTTTATAAATAATTATATCTGCATGAAAGCCGTCAAATCACTACAAATGTACCCAACAACCTACTTGATTGGCAAGGACGCAGTTGCCAGATTTTACAGTATTATTGTAGGTTCTCCTGGATCAGAATATGATCTTGGCGGGCGCATTTACTTAAAAAAATCCGGGAACAGAGCTGAAATCATAGCCCGGACCATCAGCAATGGCGGCAAAATCATCGCCAGAGGTCATTTAATTGGAGAAGTGCCGGATATAAAGGCCCATCTTGAATGCCAGGGCTTGCTTCTAAATGGCGGCCTTATACATGCTATCCCGGAACTGGAAGGTCATGTGGAAGGTGTTGAGATGTCTCATGAAGCATCTGTGGGCAAGATTGCTCAGGAAGAGATCTGCTATCTAATGTCCAGGGGGCTTAGCGAGGAGGAAGCAACTTCCACTATTGTACGAGGCTTTTTAAGCGTAGACATTCCTGGTCTTCCTCCCCAGTTAAAGGCTGAAATAGACAGGGCCATAGAGGAAAGTGATAAGAATGTAATGTGAATTTCAGATGTTTTTAGACGATCCTCTAAGTCTGGAAGAGATTGGAAAAAAATATGCCTTGCGCTAACCGTACCGTAATCTTCTGATATAAATCAATATACCAATAAATAAAATCAGGGCAGGTTCAACAACTACTACTGCCCAAAAGATAATGATATTCTGTTTGGCTGTAAGAAATAGATTTGATATCGATAATTGACGCTTGGATTGAGGACGAGTAAATATTAATTTTTTATCTTCTGTCAACCAGGAAATGACATTTAGGATAAGGGTTTTATTACCAAGAATATCAAAATTACTATTGTTTGCAAAATCGGAATCTCCAAAGAAGCACATGGCCCAATCAGCTTTTTTATTATCTGATTTGTTTTGCTCTTGAGCCTTTTCTACCAAAACAACTACCGAAACAGGCCCTTTTTTATCTTCGAGCTTTTGATAACTGGAGTTTCCGTGATCAATGCTGTCTTTATCTACCTCAGCCCAACTATCAGGATGAGTTCTCACAAGTGACATCCCATGTATGCCTTTGAGGCTTTCGTCTTTAAACTCAACAGACCTTACTAATGAAAATAGTGTGCCCATCTCAAATTCTCTTGTGATAGGATGCCGCTGATAATATAATGAAGCAACGGGAGAAAGATAACTGCCGCCAAAAAGCCTATTTTTTTTATCCACAATTATATCATTTCCAAAAAACACACCATATTTTTTAAAAAATTCAACCAATCGTGGAACGGTAAAGGGATCAATCATAGCTATGATCTTTCCACCTCTGACAATATATTGAGCAAGGTTTTCAAGCTCTTCTTCCAATAAATCTATTTTTGGCCCGCTTAGTATTAAGAGGGAGGCATCGGCAGGGACATTATTTCTTATTAAGGAGATAGTTTTAACTGTATAATTTTCTAATTCCAATGCCTCCTTAAACAGGCGATAGCTATTTTTCATATTAGCGCTGAATGGATTTTTTTCCCCATGCCCTTTTAAAAAATAGATGTTGTTCTCCTTATTTCGAGTTACCCAGAGAATAGCATTAACAATACGATCTTCTTTGGTAGACGGTATCTTTTTGTATTTACCATTGCATTCTATCAAGACCTCACCATACGTAAGGATCTTATATTTTTCTGCTATCTCAGGATTTCTATCAAGATTCAATAATTTGTATTTTAAATAAGGCGATTCTGATGCATAAAGGCGGAGCTTTTGATCATTATCACCTCTCATACCTTTTTCATAAAAGACTGTAATCGTTACCTTCTTGGCTAAGCCTTTGATAATCTTTTTAGTTTGATCAGATAAGGAGTAGCGTTTCATGGAAGAAAAATCAAAGGTATGGTTATGTTTATTCGCAATCATATCAATCAAGACAATAAGTGATAGAAAAACAATAATTTCCATATTTGCAAAGAAAATAAATTTGATAAAATAGGACAGATTGGAATTATGTATTTTGTTGGATTTCCTGTTAAAAAATAAACTCATCTATTACCCTGCCATTTTCGGGACTCCAAAGATTTGAAGGTCAGAAAGAGGAAAAAAAGAGAAAAAATCAGATTATAGATAATATCTTTAGTCTCAACAACACCCTTGGAAAAGCTTGAAAAATGATCAAAGAGAGAGATTCTCAAGAGGATATTATTAATTGTTTCTCCTCCAACACCTTGATTCCATGATATAAACCAAAATAGAGATAATATGATAAATGTGACAAAAGCTGACACAAGATCGTTTTCTGTTAACGATGAGATAAATATTCCAATGGAAATAAAAGAACAACCAAGAAGAAAAAGCCCAAGATAACCTGCCATTACAGGCGCAAAATCCATAGGCTGCATTATACTCAGAATAATTGAGTAGGGGATAGTCAGGCTTAGCATAACAACAAATACAGTCACACATGCCCAATATTTCCCTAAAATAATTTCACTATCTTTTAGCGGAAGAGTAAAAAGGAGTTCAATTGTGCCTCTTTTTTTTTCCTCTGATAAAAGTCGCATGGTGAGAAGAGGAACCATTATCAGAATTATAAACCTGACATCTAAAAAAAAATATTGCCACAGGCCTTCCGAAATATCCTGGCCTTTCCATAGAATAAAGAAGTTTAAATCGGTATAAAAGAAAAAACCTGACATGAGTAAAAAGACAGAGGAAATAATATAAGCAATCCATGAACCAAAGTATGACTTAAACTCCCTTTTAAAAATTGGATAATAATTCATTTAAAAAATCCCCTTCCACCTCGACAAGAGATTAATAACCATATGAACAGTAATTCAATATATAAGGGATAATTTTATATTAGCACAAGGCCATAAATGATCAGACAAGGGTTCATTCTACTGCCTTATTAGCATGTTTTCACATTAAATGGCCAATATTCAAACCAACCCCCATCGCAACTATTCAGCTAGTTCAAGGATGCTGATCTCATACCTGTTGCTGTGGATAGTTAGGTGAAGAGTTGCCCCCATCTTCTTTTTTTTACCAATTATACCCTATCCGGAAAGAGAGTTCACTTTTACTTATGAGATTTATCGGTTCAGTAAATACGCTCACAGCATTCTCATCTCCCCAAAAGGACATCTGGGTAAGCTTGAAAAATAATTTACCGTTTTTTGAAAACTTGACTGAAGCCATGGTCATCCATGTCCCTTCAGGGTCATACATGAAAAAGATCTCAGGATGTATCCATCCATGCATATATTCCGCCCAGAAAAAACCAGTAAGCCTGTAACTATCCTGTTCATCAAAAGGCCTTTGAACAGGATCATATTCCCAACCATCAATATGCCTCCAATAACCTTGCCACATGGTATGAATCATCCCTGTGGGATTAATCCATTTCATCCAGAAATCTTTATCAAATCCGAGTAAGCCATAATAGACTTTCTTCTGGACATAACCTGGCGCCCCGGCAGGAATTGAAACAGGAAGGCCAAGTCGATTTAAAAGCACGCCTGCGTTCCCATTTGCATCTGTAAAATCAACAAGGGCCATTGAGTCCATCATACAAGCCTCCCCTCGCAGAATAGCGTTCATGGAAGCAAGAAACATATTAAATGAAAAACCATACATATCCTGCTCAGGATGTCTAAATGTCAATGTCTGCTGAGACAGAAATTCTCCAAAATCCATGGCCGGATCATCCTGAAATCCATGAAAATAGTGCAGCGCCGCATAAATTGATCCCAGATTTCCCTCTAATTTAACACCATACTCCATATTGTCAAATGAATTGGCAGGAACATCTTCTTTCCATTTAGTAACAGGCGATGGGATATTAAATGCTCTGAGCAAGTCCTCGGCCTCATTTATTGATCCGAGATCAAAACCCATGGAAGTAAAACCAAGATCATTGCTCAATTTATGGAAAAATTGTATGTCCTTTCCCTTTAATTGTTTATATGGAAACGCGTAAGGCGCATTCATATTATCGTCCAGAATGGAAAACTGGTGAGGTCTGATTTCAGGTATGCCCACAAGCTCCAGGCCCAGACTTTGGAATGGGCCTATATTGGAAATAGAGTAATTAATTCTGGCCATCCACAGTGGTGTTGCAAGGTCATCAGGATTTTCAAAGAACATCATATTTCTGTTATCTTGCGGATTTAATATATTAAGAACATTAAAACCGTCTGCTTCCCCCCACTGAACAATTTGTCTTCCAAGTCGAAGAATCAAGGTTTGATTTTCTCCCTCGCAAATAATGTCTGCAAAGGCCTCTCTAAGATCATTTTCATATTCAAGGTCATCTTCGCCAAGTTCAAAATCCGCAGGGCTTTTTTCTCTAATATCATTATATCTGTCAGAGGCTTCAAAAATACCATCATATGCTCCTCGATAGGAAAGAAAGACCTTGTCCAGTCTTAAATCAGGCATCCTTTCAAAAGTAGGCCTTAAGGTAAGATCAAATTTAAACTCATTTCTCCATTGAACGCCATAGGCTTCATCCATTACCCCTGACTGAAACCCGTCATAATCCCGTAAAACAAAGGTCGATTGCACACGACCATTAAAATTTGTTTCCATAGCATAGGCGATATTAATACAAAGAACCAGGATACAAATTAGTCCTGACACAATCGTCACTTTAAATCTGCGCATTTTACTATCCTCCTGATAATAGACCTTACTTGAAATTTAAAGAAGATTTATTTTATTTGGACCACATTCGCAGTCTGGATAAGGTGAACAGTTTTGGATTGAGTTTTGGATCATTATACTCGGTAAAAGCATCCATGCCTCCATGACGTCTGCCATGACCGTTAGTGTATGTCGTGTGATTCATTTTTTCATCTATTGTTATTTGACCCTGAGCGGTTTGCATCCCGCGTTTGTTTCCCCATATACAGTAATTCGGGAGGTTAATTGACTGTTTCCAATATTCTTTTGCCCTGTCAAAATCTGTCCTGAAATTACACCAGTGGGCATTATTCTCTATCCAGACCACTATCTTTCCCATATTATAATAAGGGTCTCTGGGGATTCCTTCCAGGAGGTAGAATTTTCTGGGAATCCAGACGACATTCATAAACGCATGCTTTGCCCCTTTCCAGCCTTCAATTTCTTCGCCTAAAATTGCTGTAATCTCATGTTTTTGTGTCCGCCATGTCCCATCACTGGTTTGAATCATTTTTCTGGGGTGATCGGCAACAAATTCCGATGCGCAGAATAACCCGATTTTTTCCTCCAGAAAAGTCCATTTCATTGAGCTCATAAGCCCTGCAAACCCCCA
>DAOWOF010000045.1 GCA_030642205.1 Desulfobacteraceae bacterium
AAAGTCAATAACTGAAAAACCACGATCTGAAGAGTAGGGGAAAAATGGAAGGATATGTAAGGTGTTGATATTGCCTTCCAGGTAGGTATCACAAAATTTGGCAAGGGTGGTGAGTGGTGAAACATCATTATCATCTTTTAAAAGATCGCCATAGGTAATAAGGATTATATCTTTTTCTGTAAATCTTTTCTGAGGATTGAATTTTTTGGCCTGGTCCAACATCTCCTGGGGTTTATGAGCGTAATAAATTTTCAGGCATCGTTCCAGTTCAGGCATATGGGCCTTTGCTTTAATTTTTCCATAAAGAAAGCTCAGGCGTTTAAATATTTTTTGATATTCGTCATGCCTCAGTTTTAGAGATGGTTTTGAATAATCCGGCTTTTGGTTATGAACAGGATGGGATGCGTTTGGGGATGCTGCTTGAAAGGCATCTTTTTTTTCTTCCTGATTGAAGGCAGGCTTATGCATTTACGCAGGCTCCTTAGAGTCTGTCACGGAGCGACCTTTATTTCGTTACAGACCTTAATTTTTGGCTGTATTGTAACCACTTTGATGTGTCGCGAATGTATAGTGAAATTTATCATGCTATATCTATGCCTTTTCTTTAAAAAGCCATTATTATTTGTTTATGGGCTTTTTTAGTAATTTACGAACATACCTCTAGGCTAACATGGCTACGATACCAAATCTGCCAGTTTTTCTTTCACCCCGAAACGAGAAAAAAAGATCAGGATTACATCGTGTGCAGATTTCTGAAATATTAATATTTTCTTTTTTCAGGCCAGCCTCCTCTAGTTGCCATCGACTGACGGCCCATAAATCGAAGAAATTTTTTTTGATGCTAAAAGCCTCAAAGGCCTTGGGAAAAATTTCCTGATAACCTTTAAATTCTCCACAGCATGGGCCTAGGGATGGACTAATGGCCGCCAATAGTTGGCGAGGCTGACAGTTGAAATCGAGCTTCATTTGTTTTACCACCTTTCCAAGGATGTTTTTCACATTTCCCCTCCAGCCACAATGGACATTTGCCACCACTTTCTGGTGGGGATCAAAAATGATTGCCCCTTGGCAGTCGGCAAGACTTATCAAAAGAGCGATTCCCCTTATATCGGTGATGGCCGCATCCGCTTGAGGAATGTTTTTGTGGTGTATCTCTGTATTATTGGAAAGAGAGATGACAGTAGATCCATGGGATTGATTCATAAAAAATAGCTGTTGGGCAGCAAAGGCGTGTTGGATTATGCGGAGGTTAGATTGTACATTATGGATTTGATCACCAACATTATAGCTGATATTCAGACTCTTGAAAGGTGTGGCAGATATTCCTCCTCGACGGCTGCAAATTCCATGTTTAAGGATTGGATATCTGGATAAAGTGGGAAAACGGAGGATAGTGAGTCTATCTCTGTTTTTTTGTGGCATCTTAAGAGAAGATAAAAATCCCTGACCGTGCGTCCTTAATTAGAAATATATACAATATTGACATTGTCACCCGGAGAAAAAAATAGATACCATTACGACACAGAACATCTTACTTACCGCTGCTTCCTCCCGGATCTGACGGGGTTCATAAGCATCTGTCACGTAAGGTCCATCTTATTTCCAATGGAGCCAATAATACAATATGTAATGAATCCCTCATTTAAGGATGTTCAATCCCGCATAAGCGGATTTCGGGTTACAGGGCACCGCTAGCTCCCCATCTAGCACGGTCAGGGATTTAGGGTATAAAAAAAAGCGAAATTCTTATTGATTCTAACGATAATTATGAATGTCAACCCTCTCTTTTAACTCTTTTCCGACTTTGAAAAAAGGGAGTTTTTTTGGTGTGACCTTTATAACATCTCCAGTCTTTGGGTTTCTTCCATGATAACCGCCATATTCTTTAATTTTAAAACTTCCAAGCCCTCTAACTTCTACCCTTTGATTCTTTATGAGTGCTTTTTCCATGTCAGAAAAAAACGTCTCAACAACCTCCTCAGCTTTTTTGATAGGCAGATTTTCTTCTTTAGCTAGGGCTTCTATTAGCTGAGATTTGTTCATGTTGCCCCTTCCGTAAAATTTGAGTGAAAAATAAATATGATTAGATATTTGTTTGAATTTAAGCTAATAATAATAGCAAGTCAAGCGAAATATAGCCAGCAATTTTTAATGAGATACTGTGTTTAATGAAAGCGGAAAGTACTATCTCTAAATAGAGGTTGCCATGGAGAACGTTTTTGGTTTGGTTAAATAAAATTTAAATAAATATATCGTAATTATATCTAGTTATCAACTATATTTAAAAGAAGATAGCTGACAAAATTAAAAATAGTTTACAATTTATCATTAATGAATTATGATTATTTTTTATGAGAACGTAAAATGATTATAATTTTCTTATATTATTCATTGAGTACGAAACAATACTTTAAATTATTAAAGTTAATATATTAATGGGGATGGCTTATGAAAAAATTGGTACGTCAGGAAATTGAGGATTTGATCCCTTATCCACCTGGCAAACCAATAGAAGAGCTTGAAAGAGAACTGGGTATCAGCGGATCCATTAAATTGGCCTCCAATGAAAATCCTTTAGGCCCCTCTCCCAATGCAGTAAGTGCTATTCTTAACGAAGTTCCAAATCTAAATCGCTATCCTGATGGAAGCGGTTTTTATCTCAAGTCTAAATTAAGTGAAAGATATGGTTTACCACCAGAACAGATAATCCTTGGTAACGGCTCAAATGAGTTGATTGAATTAATAATAAGGACTTTCCTTTCTCCTGGAGAACAAGTGATCCAGCCTTTTCCAACCTTTTTGGTTTACGAAAAAGTAGTGTTGGGTGCTGGCTGTGAGGTTCATTCCGTTCCCCTTTTCAATTTTAAGATTGATCTAAATGCCATTTTAAGGGCAATCACTTCAAAAACTAAACTAATTTTCCTGAATAATCCTAACAACCCGACCGGATTAGCCATTACAAAACAAGATATGGCTGATTTTTTGAGAAGCGTTCCAGACGATATTCTTGTACTCCTTGATGAGGCCTATATCGAATTTGTTTCTGATGAAGGGCTTGCCAATGGCCTACAGCTTATCAATGAGTTTCCGATGTTGATCGTTTGCAGAACCTTTTCCAAGTTGTATGGTCTGGCTGGTTTAAGGGTCGGCTATGGATTTAGCTCCAAGATCCTTATAAATTATATGAATAGAGTTAGACAGCCGTTTAACGTAAATTCTCTGGCCCAGGTTGCAGCTATAGCAGCTTTGGATGACCAGGCCTTTATAAACAAGACCATGTTGCTGGTCAAAGAAGGATTGGCATATTTATATGAAAACCTGGATCAAATGGGTCTTGAATATATTCCTACTCAAACGAATTTTTTTCTTATAAAAATTCCGCAAGGCGGGGAAAAAATTTATCAATTAATGCAAAAAAAAGGTCTAATCATCCGTTCCATGGATAATTACGGTCTTCCCGATTATATCAGGATAAATGTTGGTCTGCAGGAAGAAAACGAGAGGTTCCTTAACTCCTTAAAATCGGTTTTAGGTTCTTTAAACTAAAAATCCATATATATATATACAGCTAAAAACGTTCAGTATTGCCTGATGAACTGGAAATAAATAATTGGAATTCGTGTCCTTATTTAGCTCAGGTTTTGTTGAGTTATTTATGTTAAGTCCCTAAGGAGTTGTCTGGAAATTCCAATATTTTAATACCACAAGAATGCCTGATTTGAAGATGAAAATTTGGTCTATCTGCATATGGGCAAAATTGTGTATTTTGTAATTGGCTTCTAAATCAGAATCGTTTTTTTAAAGGAAGAATTGCCTAATATCATTACTATTGATGGGCCTGCCGGATCAGGCAAGAGTACCTTGAGTCGCCTGTTGGCTAAAAGGCTTAATTTTTTATATCTCGACACCGGTGCTATCTATCGGGCTATTGCCTATTTAACTAGTCGGCAGGAGATCAGATTAGATGATACCAAATCTATTTATAGACTTTGCCAGGATATTGACATCCATTTTTCGAATGATGATTCTTGTAAATTATTGATTGGCAGAGAGGACATATCGTCTGCCATCAGATCCCCGGAGATAGATTTGCTTGCCTCCCGTGTCTCTGCGATTAAAGAGGTAAGGGATGCTTCCACCGCAATACAGAGGGAGATGGCTGCCGGGATGAATGTTGTGGCTGAAGGTCGTGATATGGGGACTGTGGTCTTTCCAAATGCCCAGCATAAATTTTATCTGACAGCTACTCTTGATGAAAGAGCAAACAGGAGATATCTTGAAAGGCTTGGGCGAGGAGAAAAAATATCCAAACATAAAGTGAAGAATGAGTTAGCAAAGCGGGATTATCAAGACCAGTCGAGGCCAGTTGCTCCGTTAAAACCAGCAAAAGATGCAGTGTTAATCGATTCCACCTTATTATTACCAAAGGCGGTCGTTGAAAAAATATTGACTTATCTTAAAGATGGCATTTGATTTTTGAATAATTTTATTCAACGAACGGTGTAAATTAATAGAAATCATTTTTTTTAAAGCGCTATTATATTTAAATAAAATAAGATCAGGGGGGGGGATTTAAGATGGAAAAAGCGAGCAATAATTTAATCCAAGAGGACTTTAAGAATTATCAGGAGATCACGGAAGAGATCAAGGAGAATAATGATATTCAGGGCATTAGTAATAATGCTGACAGCTTCAAGCAATTTTATAACGAGAGCCTTAAAAGCGTCTGTGAAGGTGGGGAATTAGTAACGGGCGAGATCGTGCAGCTTGATAAGGAATATGTCCTTGTGGATATTGGTTGTAAATCTGTGGGACAGATTCCAAGTGAGGAATTTATTGATGCTGATGGAAAGATAATAGTCGAGGTGGGTGACTCTGTTGAGGTTCTATTGGAGGCTGGAAAGAATGAGAAAGGAATAATCATTCTTTCAAAAGAAAAAGCGACCAAGATTAAAATATGGAATAATATAAAAAACATCTATGAAAATAATGAGACAATTAAGGGAAAAGTAATATCCCGGGTGAAGGGTGGCATGAATGTGGACATAGGCATTCCTGCCTTTTTGCCAGGTTCCCAAATAGCTCTTCGTCCGGTTAAAGATATGGATGCTTTGATTAACAATGAATATGAATTCAAAATTGTTAAATATAATAAGCGCAGGGGAAATATCGTTATCTCAAGACGGTCCATTTTGGAAGATGAACGGATGAGATTGCGCCAGGAGACATTGAAAAAAATAGAAGTGGGTAAGATCCTGCAGGGGACTGTCAAAAATATAACGGATTATGGGCTTTTTATTGACTTGGGTGGTATTGATGGCCTTGTTCATATTACTGATATATCATGGGGAAGAGTTGGCCATCCATCTGAAAAATATAAAATAGGAGATACCGTTACTGTCACAGTCTTTAAATTTGATAAGGAAAAGGAGAGGGTCTCACTCGGGATTAAACAGCTGAAAACAGATCCCTGGCTGAATGCTAAAACCAATTTTAAGGTAGGTGCCCGTGTTCAAGGGACTATTCTGAGCATGACAGGTTATGGGGCCTTTGTGGAAATATCTGAAGGCATTGAGGGTTTAATTCATATTTCTGAGATGTCCTGGACAAAAAAGATCAGACATCCTTCGCAAGTCTTGAAAAAAGGTGATCAAGTTGAGACCATTATCCTGGATCTTGACGTGGAAAAAAAACGGATTTCATTAGGACTTAAACAGATAGAGCCTAATGTTTGGAACATAATTGGAGAGAGATATCCGATAGGGACCATAATTGAAGGCAAAATAAAAAATATTACTGATTTTGGTCTTTTTATAGGCATTGACGAAGGGATTGATGGTTTGGTTCATATATCAGATATTTCCTGGACCAAAAGAATAAGGCATCTTTCAGAGATTTATCAAAAGGCTCAAGCAGTTCAAGCAATAGTCCTTAATATAGATAAAAAAAATGAAAAGTTTTCACTTGGTATTAAACAGTTGACAGTAGATCCATGGGATGAGATACCTTTTAAATATAAATTAGGTAACAGAGTAACAGGGACAGTGACAAATGTAACTGATTTTGGGCTTTTTTTGGAGTTGGAGGAGGGAATCGAAGGGCTTATCCATGTCTCAGAGATAGATAATGATAATAGAGGCAATGGGATTTCTCAATATCAGGTAGATGATGTCATACAGGCCCAGGTCATAAATGTTTCAAGGAAAGAAAAAAAAATAGGGCTTTCTATCAAGAGATTAATGCAAAGAAAAAAAGATCTCTATGGTAGCTATCTGAATAACCAGGAGGAGGCCACTTCAAATCTGGGAGATCTGCTACGGGAAGAAATGATGAATTTTCAGCAACAGACCATTGGGAATGATATTGGTTATGATGAAACATCTGATCTTGACCATAAGAACTAGGATATGGAATTTATTTATAAAATATATTTTAAGTATGTAAACAATATAGCCCCCGGTGGCTTTCCGGGAGTATGAATTTTCTTGAAATGTTACGGAAAACAAATAATTTTAACCTCAGGAATATATTTAATGTTTTGGGCCTTAAAATCTGATCCAGACGCAAATATTGCAGAAAAACAGCTTTCCCCCAAAAGCTTTTTTATAGTATTTTTGGAAAAAGATAAACTAATGAGTCCAACATCCATGAACAATGCCTAAAACTAAGAATCCTATTTTAATTGTTTCTCTTATTCTCTTGGGAATTATCCTTTTTCTTGGCATTGCTTTGACTTGTATCTTAAGTGTTTTTACCCCCCTTACCGATCTGACTTTTAGGGATCAGATCGGTGTTATTCCCATAGAAGGTACCATTTCTGACTCCCGATCGGTGATATCCAGTTTAATAAAATATAAAAAAGATAAAAAGATTAAGGCAATTATTCTTCGCATTAATTCTCCAGGTGGATCGGTCGCTCCAACACAGGAAATTTATCAGGAGGTCAGGAAAACAATTATTACCAAAAAGGTCATTGCTTCCATGGGCAGCGTAGCCGCATCAGGAGGGTACTATATAGCTGCTGCGACAGATAAGATTGTGGCTAATCCCGGCACTATTACAGGGAGCATTGGCGTCATGATTAAGTTTATGCGTATTAAAGGTCTCCTGGACAGGATAGGGATCCATTTTGAAGTTTTTAAGAGTGGTCGTTTTAAGGATGTAGGCTCCCCGCATCGAAAAGCAACCGAACAGGATCGTGAACTTATCCAGGCATTGATCCTGGATATTAAGCGACAATTTGTGAAAGATGTGTCCGTGGGCAGGAATCTTCCTGTGGAGAAGGTTCAAAAGCTTGCTGATGGAAGAATCTTTACCGGCGCTCAAGCCAAGGAGGCAGGCCTGGTTGATTCCCTGGGTAATTTTCAGGATGCCGTAGAGATTGCAAAGGAAATGGCAAATATTGATGGGGAGGTAGTCTTGATTTATCCCAAAAAGAGCAGTGGATCCTTATTGGACATGTTTTTTAAAAAGGCAGCAAATTCTTTTATGGAATCAATTCATGGTGCTAAAGGCGATCTGGAATATAGATGGAATGGCTTTTAGCCATATAAGAAATGCTAAAAGATCTCCTGTTTTAGCATCTTCTCTTCAAGAGACCTTCTGAGTCTCGCAAGCTCGTTTACCTGTCATAACCTCTACTTAAAGATTTAAAAACCAACCTTGAAATTTACCTGAAAAAGTATCATTCAAAGAAAACTGGAAATATCTCCTTTTCCTTCACGGATTATTATCGGGATATCATCGATCAAAGAAACCACGCTGGAAGGACTTTGAGATATTGGGCCACCATCAATTATTATATCGAGAAATTGACCATAGGCGTCTTTAATTGTCAGTGGATCTGTATGAATGGCGCTGGTGCTGATAATCGGCCTGCCCAATAATCCAACAAGATCCAGACATATCCGATTATCCGGGATACGGATGCCTACTGTTTTGCGCTTTGTTAACATAATTTTTGGCACCAGCCTGCTGCCTTCCAAAATGAAAGTATATGGGCCGGGGAGAAAGCGTTTCATAGTTTTATAGGCATAATTTGAGACATTTGAATATTTACTGATTTCCTTAAGACTGTCCACAATTATGGAAAATGGTTTTTTTAGGGGACGATTTTTTAATTTATAAATTTGCTGGATGCCTTTTTTATTAAATAGATCACATCCTATACCATAGAAAGTATCTGTGGGATATACTATTAAGCCTCCTGCCTCAAGGGTTTCACTGACTCTTCGGATCAGGCGAAGTTGAGGATTATCAGGGTTAATGGAGAGAGTAACGGCCTTATTTGAGGAACTATGGGATTTGATCATCTTTATCTTCATCCAGTTTTGAAGGTATATTTTTTGCAAAAGATCCTATAGAATAGAAAACAATTTAAAACCTTAGAGATTATGGGAGGACTCAAAGGGAAATGAACTTATATTTAGGCCTCTATGCCTTTTTTATAGGGCTTGCAATAGGGAGTTTTCTGAATGTCTGTATCTATCGTATTCCACTTAAAAAATCTATTGTCAGACCGCCTTCAAGCTGCCCTAATTGCGGCAAGCGGATTAGATTTTATGAAAATATTCCGCTTATAAGTTATCTGTTCCTTAAGGGCAAATGCCATTATTGTCGTCATCCAATTTCATGGCAATATCCCATGGTTGAAATCCTGGTCGGCTTTATTAGCCTCTTTTTATTTATCAAATTTGGAATAAATTATCAATATATTCTATCCTTATTCTTTATATCCAATCTTCTTGTTATAAGTCTTATAGATATGGAGCATATGATTATACCTGATGTTCTTTCCCTGCCCGGAATTCTACTTGGCTGGGCGTTCTCTTTTATCATACCGGACTTAACCTGGACTGATTCCTTAATTGGGATCCTGGCTGGAGGAGGCGGTCTTTATTTAGTAGCAATTGGATTTGCCTATCTTACGGGGAAAGAGGGTATGGGAGGGGGCGACATAAAACTTTTGGCCATGATTGGAGCATGGATGGGTTGGCGGTCCCTGCCGCTTATTATATTAATGGCGTCTTTATCCGGGCTGGTTATCGGCTTCTCCTTTATGATGTTTTCAGGGAAAGGACTAGGGGCCAAAATACCATTTGGGCCTTATCTCTCCCTGGGAGCCATAATCTACTTTTTTTTTGGTTTTCAAATTACTCATTGGTATATGGGGCTGATGTACTGAGATGATCAGGGACTCGGCAATAGATTTATTTTTTCCGGAAAGATGTACAACCTGGAAAGGAATTAATTGCGATTTTCCATAAACAGCCTCAGGACCGGAATATTGGCTTATCTTGCAATACTGATCCTGGCAGCTATGCTCTTGATTAATATAGCCATGGTCAAGTTTGCCGAAAGGGATCTAATAAAAGCCAAACTGCAAATGGGGCGCCTGTTGCTCCAAATACTGGAAAAAAAGGTTTTTATAGTAAGATCATCCGGCAAAACTTTGATCGATTTTAAAACATATCCAAGCTTTAAAAAGGATATGATAGAGATGCTGCGTTCGGCAGGTTTCTCCGAGGCATTTATTATTAATAGGGAAGGCCAGGGGAGTTTTTGTACAAAATCATGGAAATATCTAGAGCAAGGCTCCTTGGTATATGCACGGGAAGTTATTGCCTCCCGAAAGGAGGCTGTTAAATTTACTGGCAGAACATGGGGCGTTATTTGGTTGGGTTATGAAAAGGTATTCTTGTCTGCCCCTCTTTTATCAGGAGGCCGTTTGGTGGGAGTCTTAACCATCCTTAGTGACCTGAAGCCTATATATCAGCAGTTGAGAAGCTCTGAAAAATTGATTTTGAGTTATATTGCACTAAATACAATAATTCTGGTTTTAGCTGGAATGCATTTAATATCCCGCTCCGTTATTAAGCCGATTAATAAGTTGTTGCTTATCACTTCTGATTTTAAAGATGACAATCAATATCATTTTCCTTCCAATACTTTTCCCAATGAACTTGGGCAGCTTTCTCGTTCAATGAATCTGATGCTAAAAAGGCTGGCCGAAAACAAGCATGAATTAAAAGAACATATTAACTCTCTTGAAAGAGCTAATATCGATTTAAAAAGGGCACAGGATGAGGTTATAAGGAGCGAAAAACTGGCTTCTTTGGGTCGTCTGGCGACAGGTGTGGCTCATGAGATTGGCAATCCGATTGGCATTATTCTGGGCTATCTTGAGTTATTGGATGATAATAAACTTAATCATGCGGAAAGTCGTGATATCCTACGACGTATTGAATCTGAAATTCTACGAATACATCAGATTATCAAACAGCTACTCGACTTTTCAAGGCCTGAAAAACTGAAAAAAACAGGTTTTGATGTTCACCGTATTATATCTGAAACAGTAGAGATGCTTAGGCCTCAACCGATGATGAGACAGATCGAGATTCAGCTTCAACTGGAAGCTCAAAATTCAACCATTTTGTCGGATCCAAACCAACTCAAACAGGTCTTTGTAAATATCACCTTAAATGCGATTGATGCCATGCTGGAGGACCAGGATCTTTCTGATAACAAAACATGTAAATTGACCATAAAGACCTGTAACCAGGGAGATAAGATTATCATTAGGTTTATTGACACTGGCATGGGGATTCCTGCAGAAAATTTGCCTTATGTCTTTGATCCTTTTTTTACGACAAAAGAACCTGGGAAAGGAACAGGTCTTGGGCTTTCGGTTTGTCAAAGAATCATAGATGGTATGGGTGGAAGTATACGAGCTGAGGATTCGCTCAATGGAGCAGATATCATATTGGAAATTCCTTTTCTATAACAGATTAGTACGTCGTCGAGGATTCCAACCAATAATGCAGTGAAATTATTTAGCTGAAGTTTTATACCTGTACAATCAGGAAGCATGAAAATCTGAATAGAGGATTGTGTATACAAATTCAGAAGGGTATCCAAATGTCAAAAAAGGCTGTCTTGATTATCGATGATGAAGAAAATATGCGACATATGCTAAAGATTATGCTGGAAAAATCAGGGTATGCTGCTCATGGAGCATCTGATGGCCTGGTCGCTCTTGATATGATGCAAAGTGAGATTTTCGATGTTATTCTATGCGATATAAAAATGCCAAAAATGGGAGGCATGGAATTCCTTGCCCAGGCCATTAAAACATATCCTGAAAAAACATATATTATGATGTCTGCATATGGGACAATGGATTCAGCCCTGGAGGCAATTAAAAATGGAGCATATGATTATATCTCAAAACCCTTCAGGAAAAATGAAGTCCTACTGACCCTTAAAAAAGCAGAGGAACGGGAACGACTTAAGGATGAAAACCGCAGACTTAAAACAAAAATTGATGAAATAGAGAAAAAATATTCCTTTAATAATATTATTGCTCGAAGTGAGGCAATGGCTAAAATATTTGACCTGGTGCGCAAGGTGGCTGACCATAAAACTACGGTTCTGATTACAGGTGAAAGTGGCACAGGAAAAGAGTTGATAGCTAAAGCCCTCCATTCAAATAGTCACAGGTCATCTAAGCCCATGGTTGCTATAAATTGTGGTGGAATTCCTGATAATCTGCTGGAAAGTGAGTTGTTCGGTTATAAAAAAGGAGCCTTTACCGATGCGGTTAAGGATAAGCCTGGCCAATTTGAGGAAGCAAACAGAGGTTCGATTTTTCTTGATGAGATTGGTGAATTACCCTTAACATTACAGGTCAAATTGTTACGTGTTTTGCAGGAGGGAGAAATAACCCCTTTAGGAGGAACACGAGCAGAAAAAATTGATGTAAGGGTTATTGCAGCCACTTCGAAAAATTTAGCCATGGAGGTCTCCGAAGGACGCTTCAGGGAGGATCTATATTATCGGATTAATGTGATGACCATACATCTGCCCCCTTTAAGGGAAAGGAAAGGAGATATTCCACTTCTGGCTGGTTATTTTATTGACTGCTTTAATAAAAAACTGGGCAAAGAGATCGAGGGACTTTCTTCGGAGACTATGCCTTTACTCATGTCATATCTATGGCCTGGAAATGTGAGGGAATTGGAAAATTTGATTGAAAGGGCGCTTCTCCTTGCCAATGGCCGATGGATTACTCCCGATGAACTGCCGTTGGATATCAAGAACAAAAGATCCTTTCCGGAGATTGATGTTAAAGATATCTTCTCCATTAAAGAAGCATCTCGTCGTTTGCAGAAAGAGTTGATTACCAAAGCCCTTAATGAAACTGCAGGGAATCGTACCAAGGCGGCAAAACTACTGGAAATCAGCCGTCCAATGCTGCTTTCCAGAATAAAGGAATATGGTTTATAAGCTTCCGAGGCATAGCTTCACAACTGGAAATAAAGTTGTTTCGTGACAGACCCTATGTTTGCGGAGGAAGGGACGGAAGGTCTACCTTTTGAGCTGCTTTTATTCCTTTTTTCAGGGCCTTGCGGT